>CATXYA010000463.1 GCA_958403605.1 uncultured Oscillospiraceae bacterium | reverse complement strand
AACCCTGCTCCACGCCCGCCAGGTTGTTTTCCAGCAGCGCGGGATATTTTTTGCCCAGGGTGTCCCGCACGATCTCCTGTACCCGCTCCAGCGGGATGAACCCGGACGCCTTGGCGGCCGCGCCCAGCAGCACCATATTCACCCGGCTTTTGCTCTCCAGCGCCAGGCCCAAAGCGTCGACACACCACACCGTGCCCGCGTGCAGCCGCAGCTGCTCGCGCACCGCCTCGGGGGCGGCGTCGGTATTCACCACCACGGCGCAGTTTTCCTCCACGCCCGCCGTCACGGGCAATTTTCCGCCCAGCGCTTCATGGAACAGCACCAGCAGGTGCGGGTGCACCACCGGGCTGTTGTGGCGGATGGGCTGTCCGGACGCGCTCCAGCGCACATAGGCCTTGACGGGCGAGCCGCGCTTTTCAGAGCCGTAGCTGGAAAAAGAGGCCGCGTTCAGCCCCAGGTATGCCGCGCCCAGCTCGCCCAGCAGTTTTCCGCAGAGGTTGGCGCCCAGGCCGCCGATGCTTTCCAGGCGCATTTCATAATATCCGTTTTCGTTGGTCTCGGGCAGCCGAATGGCCGTTGGTTCCATAAGACCCTTCCTTTCCTGTCAGATAAAGAATGGTAAAAAAGCGGACGCTTCAGAAAAACTTCTGAAACGTCCGCTTTCCGCCATGAGACGAGCGCCCTTAGCGGTTGTACTGGTTCTGCTGATTGTTCTGGTTCTGGCGGTTGTTCTGGTTCTGCTGGTTGTTCTGATTCTGCTGGTTGTTCTGGTTCTGCTGATTGTTCTGATTCTGCTGGTTGTTCTGGTTCTGACGGTTGTTCTGGTTCTGACGGTTGTTCTGGTTCTGCTGGTTGTTCTGATTGTTGTAATTGCTGTAATCGTTCTCGTTGTAGTTCATTTGAATGACCTCCTTAAATTTAAGAACTGTGGATAGTTTGCGGCGGACAGGCCCAAAATATTCTCGGTCAGGTTACAAAACCATCATCCAGATCGGAGGAATTTTATGCTATTGATCCAACACGGAACGCTACACACCATGGAGGCGCAGGGCACCTTTCCCGGCGATGTGCTGATCGTGGACGGCAAGATCGCGCAGATCGGCCCGCAGCTTACCCCGCCGGCCCAGACGCCTACCTTTGACGCCCGTGGGCTGCACCTTTACCCCGGCATCCTGGACGCCCACAGCCACATCGGCATCTCGGAGGAAAAGGTTGGCGTGCAGGGGGACGACTGCAACGAGGGCACCAACCCCGTCACCCCCGGCCTGCGTGCCATCGACGCCATCAATCCCATGGACAGTGCCTTCCACAACGCCCTGGCGGCGGGCATTACCGGCGCCATGATCGGCCCCGGCAGCGCCAATGTGGTGGGCGGCCAGTTCGCCTTTGTCAAAACCTCGGGGCGGCGCATCGACGATATGGCGGTGCTGGCCCCGGCGGCGATGAAGGTGGCCTTCGGGGAAAACCCCAAGGGCAACTACGGCCTCAACGGCAATATGCCCGCCACCCGCATGGGCATCGCCGCACTGCTGCGGGAACAGCTTTCCCAGGCGCGCCAATATTTGGAGCAAGGCCCCTCCGGCGCCCCGGATTTTCAAAAGGAAGCCTACCGCCCGGTCTTTGAGGGCAGGATCCCGCTGAAGGCCCACGTGCACCGCACCGACGATATTTTCACCGCTATCCGCATCGCCCAGGAGTTCGGCCTGGGCCTGACGCTGGATCACTGCACCGAAGGGCACCTGATCGCCGAGGAGATCGCCGCCAGCGGGTTCCCCGCCATCGTGGGGCCTTCCCTCGCCTCCCGCAGCAAGATCGAGGTGGAGCTCTCCGATTTCAAAACGGCGGGCGTGCTGGACAAGGCGGGCGTGCTGGTGGCCATCACCACGGACCATCCCGTCACCCGCATCCAGCATTTGCCTTTGTGCGCGGCCCTGGCCGCCAAAAAAGGATTGGGCGAGGAGGCCGCCATGCGCGCCATCACCATCAACGCCGCCCGCATCTGCCGGGTGGACGGCCGCCTGGGCAGCTTGAAACAGGGCAAGGACGCGGATATCGCCATCTTCGACGGCAGCCCGCTGGTCATCCGCTCAGAGGTGCTGCTGACGCTGGTGAACGGCGAAGCCGCCTATCAGGCGCCGGAGGCCCAGCACCGTTTTGGCCGCGCTTGATCTGCGGTCTGCGCTTTCCGCAGGCCCCGATGCGCCCCTTCCTCCAATCTGCCGCCCGATGCGGCGGAGGACGGAAGGGGCGCATAATTTTTCCGCCTTTCGCTGGGAACAGCAAAAAGCCCGCCAAACGGCGGGCCTTTTGAAAGGGAAGCTTATTTCTCTTCAAAGCTTTTGCAGAAATGCGGGGTCTCCACAGCCTGGGTATCCTGCGCGCATTCCTCGGTCACGTGGATGCGGGGCAGGCCGCATTTGTCATCTTCCTTGTGATAAGCACAAGCGCAAACATCGCACACAACGCCTTGGTTTTCCATATTACTCACCTTTCCTTTGTCTGGGATG
>CATXYA010000462.1 GCA_958403605.1 uncultured Oscillospiraceae bacterium | reverse complement strand
GCGCATCGCCGCCAGCTTGTGGACATTATTGGGCGCTGCAATAAATTCCATCATACACTCCAAATGTGAAGATTTTGTTGCGGTTCAAACCTCCCGCAGAAACAGCGCGTCCGCAAAGGCGTCGGCGTCGAAGGTCATCAGGTCGTCCATACCCTCGCCCACGCCCACAAAGCGCACGGGCAGGCCCAGCTTTTCCTTCACCGAGATGACGGCGCCGCCCTTGGCCGTGCCGTCCAGCTTCGTCAGGATAACGCCGGTGGCATGGGCCGCATCGATGAACTGGCTGGCCTGGTTGATGGCGTTTTGCCCGGTGATGGCGTCCAGCACCAGCAGCGTCTCGCAGCTGGCCGCCGGGCAGGCCTTGCCCACCGCGCGGCTGATCTTACCCAGCTCGTCCATCAAATTTTTCTTGTTGTGCAGGCGGCCCGCGGTGTCGCAGATCACGATGTCGTACCCCCGCGCCGCGGCGGACTGCACGGCGTCGAAGATCACCGCCGCGGGGTCGGCGCCCTCTGCGCCCTTGACGATGGGCACCCCGGCGCGCTGGGCCCAGATATCCAGCTGCTCGGTGGCCGCCGCGCGGAAGGTGTCCCCCGCGGCCAGCAGCACACGCTTGCCCTGTGCGGTGTAAAGATGCGCCAGCTTGGCGATGGACGTGGTCTTGCCCACGCCGTTGACGCCGATGACCAGGATCACCGCCGGATGGCCGGTGAAGTCGAGGTCGCTCTCCGCGGCCAGGTGCTCCTCTATGATGGCTTTCAGTGCGTCCAGCCCGTCGGCCCCGGTCTTCAGGTGCTGGGCGCGCACACGGGCGCGCAGCTCCTCCACCAGTTCCATAGCCACGTCCGCGCCCGTGTCCGCCAGGATCAGCTGTTCCTCCAGGTCGTCGTACAATTCGTCGGTGATCTCCCCGGCGTTCACCATATCGCTGATGGCGCCGAAGATAGAATCGCGCGTTTTTTTCAGGCCTTGGCCCAGCTTTTCAAAAAAGCCCATGTTGTCACTCCATTTCCAGGCATTGCGCCTTGTTTGTCCGGTATCAGGAGACCAGCGAGGCGTCCACGTGCTCCAGGTCCAGCTTCAATACCTTGGAGACGCCGTCCTCCTGCATGGTGACGCCGTACAGCACGTCGGCCTCCTCCATGGTGCCGCGGCGGTGGGTGATGACGATGAATTGCGTCTCCCCGCAGATGCGCCGCAGATACTGCGCGTAGCGCACCACGTTGACGTCGTCCAGCGCCGCCTCGATCTCGTCCAGCACACAGAAGGGCGCCGGATTCACCGCCAGAATGGCGAAGTAGATGGAGATGGCCACCAGCGCCTGCTCGCCGCCCGAGAGGGCCGACAGGTTGCGGATGACCTTGCCCGGCGGCGACACCTCGATGTTGATGCCGCTCTCCAAAACGTCCTCTTCGTCCTCCAGGTACAGCCGGGCGGTGCCCCCGCCGAACAGCTGGGCAAAGATGCGGGCGAAGTTGCGGTTGATCTCGGCAAAGCTTTGGGTGAACAGCGTGCGCATCTCGTCCGAAAGCCCCGCGATCAGCTTCAGCAGCTCGGCCTTGCTCTTCTCCACGTCGGCCACCTGGCCGCGCAAAAATTCATACCGCTGGGACACTTCCTCGTATTCCTCGATGGCCCCCACGTTGACGTTGCCCAGGGCCTTGATCTTCCCGCGCACCTCCGCCACCCGGCGGCGCAGCTCCGTGACGCCGTCGAAGGGCACGCACAGCGCCTCGGCGTCACTGGGGGCCAGCTCGTACTCCTCCCACAGGCGGGCCACCGTCTGCTCATACTCGGCGTCCTTGGCCTCTTTCTGCTCGGTGAGGCGGGCCACCTCCCGCGACAGGCCCTCGCGCTCGTCCGTCAGCTGGCGCAGGCGCTGGTTTTGGCGGGTGATGGACCCTTCCTTTTCCACGCGCCGGGCGGCGGCGGCGGCGATGTCCCCTTCCCGCCGGGCGATCTCGCCCTTGCTGGCGTCGATGGCCGCGCGGATGGCGGCGATCTTCTCCCGGTTCTCCGCGTTCTGCGTTTCCAGTGCGGCCAGGTTTGCCCGCAGCGCCCCGGCGCGGGCGTCGCTCTCGCCCGTGCGGCTCTCCAGCGCGGCGATGGCCGCGCGGTGGCTCTCGATATCCTTTTCATAGGCCAGACGCCGCAGCTTGAGCTCGGACAGCTCGTCCGAAAGGCGCTGGCGCGTCTCCAGGAAGGAATCATCGGAGCCGGAGAGCTCCGTCAATTCCCGTTCCAGCGCCGCGCTGTCCCCGGCCACGCGCCCGCTCTCGGCGGCGGCGGCTTTGGCCTGGGCCTCGCTCTCCACGATGCGCCCGTCCAGCGCCGCGCACTCGGCGGCCAACGTTTCGGCGGCGGCCGTTTGCTGGGCCAGGGCCGCGGCGATGCGGCTCTGCTCCATCTCGCCGCGGATCTTATCGCCCCCGGCGGTGATGGCCTCGCTCTCCGTGGCCGTCAGCTCGGCGGCCAGCGCGTCCACCTCCGCCTTGGCCGCGTCGGTCT
>CATXYA010000461.1 GCA_958403605.1 uncultured Oscillospiraceae bacterium | reverse complement strand
AGCAAATAAGCGCTTTTTCCTTGACTGGTCGTCCGGATGTCGGTGAGACCGAGCAAATAGTCCACGGACACACCAAAAAGCTGGACCAATTTCAGCTTGGTTTTATCGTCCGGCGTATAAAGATTTCGCTCCCACCCGGAAATCGTTGGTTCCGAAACATCCAGTAACTTTGCAAGGTCCTTTTGGGTCAAGTTTTTATCTTTTCGCAGTTCACTCAAACGCTCTCCAATCATAGGATTCACCTCGTGTGCATTATAAACGATTCTTTTCCTTCACTTTCAAAATCCATAGTAAATCTATAGTTTTTAATTGACTTACATAGTTTTACTATGTATAATGAAAAGAGTCTCATAGAAATTTTACGAGGCTTTCCTGCTCTGGAAAGCGGTCCCCGATAAGCTCCTATGGGAGCGGGACCGCCCAGCCCAGCAAAGGGAAGGGGGGACAAGGATGGAATTAGAACAAGCGATCGCGGCCCGCATTCGGCAGTTGTGTGTGCAACAGCACGTGACGCTTTACCGTTTGGCGAAACAAACAGGTCTGCCGCGCTCTACGTTGTATGCGCTTGCGTCGGGAAAGAGAAAAGACCCGCTGATCGTTACGGTCGTGAAGGTCAGCATTGCTTTTGGCCTTACACCGGCAGAGTTTTTTTCCTCTGATCTGTTCCGGGAATAGCCAGCCGCCGCTTTTCCCCACGATTGCCCTGTTTCTCCCAAAACTCCCCCTTGCCTTTTGCCCCGCGCTTGTGCTATACTATATGAGCCGCTTTGCGGCAGTTTTACCCGGGCCCGGTGGCCGGCGCATCCTCGATTGGGTTACCGACACTGCGTCCGCGGCACATTCTATCTTAAGAAAAGAGGACAAACCATGGAAAACAAACAAGACATCATCGCCTCCGCCCGCCTGACGGAGACCGACACCGGCTCTCCCGAGGTGCAGGTCGCGCTGCTCACCGCGCGCATCAACCACCTGAACGAGCACCTGAAGGCCAACAAAAACGATAAGCACAGCTACCGCGGCCTGCTGAAGATGGTCGGCCGCCGCCGCAACCTGCTGGCCTATCTGCAGAAAAAGGATGTCACGCGCTACCGCGCCCTGATCGCCAAATTGGGCCTGCGCAAATAAAACGGTTCGAACCGAAGGCAGAGGGCGGGACCCTCTGCCTTTCGGTGTATTATTTCCAGAATTCAAAGGAAGGTCGTTAGCAATGGCTCGAGGGCGCTTTGCCCCAAAACGCCCTGGATCAATTGCTAAAGCCTCCCTTGAAGATATCACGTGTTGCTTATAAGGAGGCAATTTTTATGGCATTGGAATTCGCATCGAAGCACGAAACGTTCCCCAATTACAAAAAATTCGAGACCACGCTGGCGGGCCGTCCCTTCCTCGTGGAGACGGGCAAAATGTGCGGCCTGTCCAACGGCAGCTGCATGGTCAGCTACGGCGACACCCGCGTGCTGTGCAACGTCACCATGAGCGAGAAGCCCCGCGACGGCATCGACTTCTTCCCCTTGTCTGTGGACTTTGAGGAGAAGCTGTACGCCGTGGGCCACATCCCCGGCAGCTTTATGCGCCGCGAGGGCCGCCCGGGCGAAAAGGCCATCCTCACCAGCCGTGTGGTGGACCGTCCCATCCGCCCCCTGTTCCCCAAAGACATGCGCAACGACGTCTCCGTGGTGATGACCGTCATGAGCGTCGATCAGGACTGCAGCCCCGAGATCGCGGGCATGATCGGCACCTCCATCGCCATCTCCATCTCCGACATCCCCTGGAAGGGCCCCCTCGCGGGCGTGTACATGGGCCTGGTGGATGGCCAGCTGGTGGTCAACCCCACGCTGGAGCAGCGCGAGAAGAGCGATCTGCAGCTCACCGTGGCCGCCAGCATGGAGAAGATCGTCATGATCGAGGCGGGCGCCAATGAGGTGGACGAGCACACCATGCTCAGCGCCATCAAGGAGGCCCACGCGGAGATCAAGCAGCTGGTCACCTTCATCAACGGCATCGTGGCCGAGATCGGCAAGCCCAAGAAAGAGTTCCAGTCCATGGAGCTGGATCACGATCTGTTCGAGGCCGTCAAGGCCGAGTTCCTGGACGACTTCAAGGCCGCCATGGACACCGACGACAAGAATGTGCGCGATATGCGCCTGCTGCCCATCCGCGACAAGATCGCGGAGAAATACGCCGAGGCCTGGGGCGAGGGCACCATCGAAGAGATCATGTACAAGATGCAGAAGTTCGTCGTGCGCCGCTGGCTGCTGGACGACGGCAAGCGTGTGGACGGCCGCGGCATCAACGAGATCCGTCCCCTGGCCGCCGAAGTGGGCCTGCTGCCCCGCGTGCACGGCTCCGGCATGTTTACCCGCGGGCAGACCCAGGTGCTCACCACCTGCACCCTGTCCACCCTGCGTGACGCGCAGATCATCGACGACATCTCCACCGATGACACCAAGCGCTACATGCACCACTACAACTTCCCGCCGTACTCCGTCGGCGAGGCCCGCGCGCCCCGCAGCCCTG
>CATXYA010000460.1 GCA_958403605.1 uncultured Oscillospiraceae bacterium | reverse complement strand
CGCCGCCTTAGCCAGCGACAGCAACCTGACGGGCGGCAACGAGGTGCGGGTGCTGGAATACAGCTTCGACGTCATGCAGGAGAATATCCGCCAGCTGATGGAGCAGAATCTGCAAAAGGAACAGGAGAAGCGCCGCACGGAGATCAAGGCGCTGCAATCCCAGATCCGGCCGCACTTTTTGTTCAACACGCTGAACACCGTGCGCTGCTCCATCCAAAACAACAACAGCGAAAAGGCCCAAAATATGATCCTAGCGCTGTCAGGCCTGCTGCGCATGACGCTGGTGAAGGGGGAAGAGCTGATCCCCCTGCGGGAGGAGCTGCAGACCTTGCAGTATTATCTGGACATTATGGCCATGCGCACCTCCATGCACTTTGAGACGTTCTATCAAGTGGAAGCGGGGCTGGAGGGGTATCTGCTGCCGAAGCTGCTGCTGCAGCCGCTGGTGGAAAACTGCATCCTGCACGGCTTCAAATGCCGGAAGGCGGACGGGGAGATCAGCATCGCCGCCGCGTCGGAGGCGGACGGTGTGCATATCCTGATCGTGGACAACGGCGGCGCTTTGGCCGGGGAGGCGGGCGCCGGGGCGGGTACGGGCAGACGCAAAAATGCGGATTCGTTTTCCGGCATCGGCCTGGCGAACATCGACCGGCGCATTAAATTGTATTACGGAGAGGCCAGCGGGGTGCGGCTGTATGCGCTGGATGAGACACACACCGCCGCCGAGCTCAGCCTGCCGCCCCTGGAGCGCGGCGGCCATACGCGGGAAGGAGGGGACATATGAACGTTTTACTGGTGGACGACGATGTGGAGATGCTGGAGAGCATGCGCCGCATGACACAGGCCCTGGGGCCGCAGTGGCACGTGGCGGGCCTGGCGGAGGACGGTGTGGAAGCGCTGGAGCTGCTGCGCAGCACCCCGGTGGATATTTTGGTGACGGACATCACGATGATGGACATGGACGGCCTGGAGCTGATCGCCAAGGCGCGGGAGTTCTGTCCCCAGCTCCACAGTCTGTTGATCACCTGCCATGAGGACTTCGGCTACGCCCAGGAGGGCATCCAGCTGGGCGTGGAGGATTACCTGATCAAATATACCCTCACCGCGCCGAAATTCCATCAGGCGCTGTGCCGCGTGCGGGAAAAAATCGAAAAAACGCAGCGCCAGCAGGCCTCGCTGACCCATCTTTCCACCGAGGTGTATCAAAACCGGGAGCACTTCCGGGAAAATCTGATCCACACGGCGCTGCACGCCCCGGCGGCCATCGGCCCGCTGGCGGCCCGCGCGCCGCTTTACGGCTTTGCGCTGCCGCCGGACCGCTTCACCGTGACGGCGGTCTTTTTGGGCCCGCGTGCGGACGGCTGGCGGCACGGGGAAGAGGCGCTGGCGGAGTACGCGGTGATGAACATGGCCGAGGAGCTGATCGAGTTTGCGTCCAGCTTTGCCTTCCGGCTGGAGGGACATGTTTACCTGCTGCTGTGGGAGCAGGAAAAAGACCCGGCCTGGCGGGCCAAGCTGGCGGACCGGCTGGCCCGGCTGCGGAAAAATTTCCGGGAAAATTTCAAAACGGAGCTGTGCGCCGTGGCGGGGACGCGCGGGGTGGGGTTCGCCCAGCTGGGGGAGACGCTGCGCGGGCTGGACAGCCTGCGGGAACGCTGTTTTTACGGCGACAGCGTTTTGCTGGAGGAAGCGGCGCGGCGGCTCACCTTCCGGGATGAGCCGGTGCCGGCCCGCTATCTGGCGGCGCTGCAGGACCACCTGTTCGATGTGCCGCAGCTGCGCACCGCCTTTGCCGAGGTGTGCGCAGCGTTGGCGCAGGCGCGCTTTGCGCCGGGCCGGGTGCGGGCCTTTTTTGAAGAATGGATGGCCCAGCTGCAGGCTGTGGCCCAGTGCTCCGGCCACTGGCTGCCGCGCAGGCCAGTGACGGGCAGCACCTTTGCCGCCTGCCGGGGCCAGGTGGAGGCGCTGCTGGCGGCCTTGGAGGAAGCCTGTTTTTGGCAGCCGGGCAAGCGCCCGGGGCCGGACGTCCAGCAGGCGGCGGCCTATGTCAACGCCAATCTGTCCGCGGAACTGAGCCTGGAGAGCGCGGCGGCGCTGGTACACAAAAACAGCAGCTATTTCAGCCGCCAGTTCAAAAAGGAGACGGGCCTTTCGTTTTCGGAATTTGTGATCCGCCAGCGCATCCGGAAAGCGACCTACCTCTTGGAGCACACGGAGCTGACGGTGGAGCAGGTGGCCGCGGAGGTGGGCGTGGCCAACAGCCAGTACTTTTCCACCTTCTATAAGCGTGAGACGGGCCGCTCCCCCGGGGAGGTGCGGCGTCAGCGGGCCGCAGGCGCCGCCGCCCCGGAGCGCTGAAACAAGGCGCGATGCGGAAAAGGAGAATCAGGAACAAGCCCCAGGGCGCGCCCGCAAAATAGCAACCAAAGAAGCACCTCCTGCAACAACCATGGGAAGTTGTTGCAGGAGGTGCTTTTGATTGCTGCGCAAGAAGAACAGTTGATCCCGATGGCCGCAGCCCAGGCC
>CATXYA010000459.1 GCA_958403605.1 uncultured Oscillospiraceae bacterium | reverse complement strand
GCCGGTCAAGGTGGGCATCAAGGGGCTGAAATCGGCGTTCCGCCGCTCCATCTACCACTCCACGATGTTTGAGGAGATGGGCTTTCAGTATGCCGGGCCCGTGGACGGACATGACCTGGGCGAATTGTGTGCCATGTTCTCTGCCTTCAATATGGAGCAAACCGCACCGTTGTTCATCCATGTCTGCACGATGAAAGGGAAGGGCTTTGCCCCGGCGGAGGAGAACCCCGGCGAATTCCACGGCGTGTCCGCGTTCGACCTCAACCACCGCACCAACCCCGAGGTGTCGTCGGATTCTTCGTTTTCTGCCGTGTTTGGGCAGAAATTGGCCGATCTCGGCAGCCGGGACAGCCGCATCTGCGCGGTGACGGCGGCCATGAAATACGGCACGGGCCTGCAGTATTTTTACAAGCAGCACAAAGAGCGCTTTTTTGACGTGGGCATGGCCGAACAGCACGCGGTCACGTTTTCGGCGGGTCTGGCGGCCCGCGGTCTGCTGCCGGTGACGGCCATTTATTCCACCTTCCTGCAGCGCGGCTATGACCAGATCCTGCACGACGTCAACCTGATGCAGTGCAGCGTCCTGTTCGCCATCGACCGGGCGGGCTTTGTGCCCAACGACGGCGAGACGCACCAGGGCATCTATGATGTGGCCTTCCTCAGCCAGGTGGAGGATATGAAGATCGTCTCCGCCGCCAATTACGCCGAGCTGGAATATTGGCTGGAGACGCTGCTGCTGCACGAGCGCGGCCCGCGCGCCCTGCGCTATCCCCGCGGCGCGCAGGAGGAAACGCTGGCCGCGCTGGGCTGCACGCAGCGCCTGTTCGACATTTACCCCGCGGAGAGCCCGGCAAAAGCGGTCCTTGTCACCTACGGCGCCGAGACGGGCGAGGCGCTGGCCGCCCAAAAGCTGGCGGCGGCGCGCGGCCAGGCGGTGGACGTCTGCAAGCTGACGGTGGTCCATCCGCTGCCCGTGGAATTGCTGCGGGCGCTGGAAAAATATAAGATGATCTGTTTTGCCGAGGAAGGCGTGCGCGGCGGCGGCGTGGGTGAACATCTGGCGGCGGCGCTGCTGCAGCGCGGCTGGCAGGGCTGCTACCGGCACATTGCCGTGCCCAACCGCGGCCTCACACACGCCACCGCCGGGGAGCTGCGCACCATGTTCGGCCTGGACGCCGAGGCGCTGGACCAGCAACTGAAAGAGGGGACGTTGTGAAGATCCGACTGGATCAATATCTTTGCCAGCACGGCATGGCCCAAAGCCGGGAGCGCGCCAAAGCGCTCATCATGGCGGGCATCGTGTTTGTGGGCGAAGAAAAAAGTGATAAGCCGGGCAATCTGGTGGATGAAAATGCCCATGTGGAAGTGCGCGGCCATGATATCGGCTATGTGAGCCGGGGCGGCTTGAAGCTGGAAAAGGCGATGGAGGTCTTTCCGCTGACGCCAAACGGCAAGGTGTGCATGGACATCGGCGCTTCCACAGGCGGCTTTACCGACTGCATGCTGCAAAACGGCGCCGTCAAGGTGTACGCGGTGGATGTGGGTTACGGGCAGTTGGCCTGGAAGCTGCGCTGCGATGAGCGCGTTGTCAATTTGGAGCGCACCAACATCCGCAGCGTAACGCCGGAGATGCTGGCGGAGCCGGTGGAATTTTTCAGCGTGGACGTCTCCTTCATCTCCCTCAAACACATTTTCCCGGTGGCCGCTGCCGTCTCCACGGCGGACGCTATGGGCGTGTGCCTGGTGAAGCCGCAATTTGAGGCGGGCCGGGAAAAGGTGGGGAAGAAGGGCGTCGTGCGCGAGGCCGAAACGCACGTGGAGGTGCTGTTGGCCGCGGCGGGCTATGCCAATGCCAGCGGGTTCTCCGTGGCGGGACTGGACTATTCCCCCATCAAGGGTCCCGAAGGGAACATTGAATTTTTGCTGTTTGTGCGCAAGGGACAGGCGCAGCCGGACGCCCTCTCGGAAGAAGCGGCCCGCGCGGTGGTTGCCCGTGCACATACTGCGCTGCAGGTGAAGTAAATGGTCGTTTATCTGATCCCCAACCCCCGCAAGCAGGAAGCGGTGCGGGCCGCGCAGGAAGTGGTACAGCATTTGCTTGCCCTGGGGGCCGAGGTGCTGGCGGCACCGTCCCTGAGCAAAAAGCTGACGGGCTGTGTGCTGCTGGAAGAGGACGCGGCGTTTTCCCGCTGCGACGTGGTCGTCACTGTGGGGGGCGACGGCACGATGCTGCACGCCGCGCGCCGTGGCTTTGCCTACGGCAAACCGCTGTTGGGCGTCAACTGCGGGCGCATGGGCTTTTTGGCGACGGTGGAGGCCAACGAACCGGAAAAGCTGACACGTCTGGTGCGCGGGGACTATACGCTGGACCGCCGGGCCATGCTCTCGGTACACGTCACCGGGCGCAGCACCTTCCGTCAAATGGCGATGAACGATGTGGTGCTGTGCAAAAGCACCGTGGGACAGACGGCGGAAGTGGAGATCTTCTGCGACGGTAAGCCTGTCAACCATTACATGGGCGATGGCGTC
>CATXYA010000458.1 GCA_958403605.1 uncultured Oscillospiraceae bacterium | reverse complement strand
AACATCTACATCGATTACCAGGTTTACGGCGACAACTACGGCCAGATGCTGGACCTGGCGTTCAGCACGGGCACTGCGCCCGATGTGTTCCAGCTGTCCGGCACCGACGCGCTGGAAGTTACCGTCAAGGAGAAAAAGCACCTTTTGGACTTGGCCCCGTTTATGGACGACGCCTATAAGGCCCGCTTCGGCGAGGGCGCCTTTGTAGAGGGTATCAATGCCCTGGGCGACGGCATCTACTCGCTGCCGTACACCGCCAGCGCCTCCCGTTTGTTCTACAACCAGGATATCTTTGACCGCGTGGGCATTGAAGCGCCGCCCACCACGTTGGATGAATTCGTGGCCGACGCCAAGCTGATCACCGAAAAGCTGGGCGGCGAGGGCATCTACGGCACCGCGGGCAACTTCAAATCTCCGGCGTCCTCGGTCGCGCGCTCCATTGATATGATCGTCATGCGCAGTGGCGGCACCCGCGGCGGCTTCGATTTCAAGACGGGCACCTATGATTTTTCCGGCTACAAGCCCGTGCTGGAGGCCTTCCGGGAAATGTATGCCACGGGCGTGGCCTTCCCCGGCAGTGAATCCTTGGATATCGACCCGCTGCGCACGCAGTTTGCCGCCGGCAACATCGGCATGTACATCTCCATCAGCCATGCGGAGCCGGGCGTTTACGCCAGCCAGTTCCCCACGGACATCCATTGGGACTGCTCCCAGCTGCCCACCGTCGACGGCAAGGTCGAGGGCAAGCAGCAGCTGTGGTTCGGCGGCTCCAACCTGGGCATCAACCCGGAGACCGAACACCCCGAAGAAGCGTGGGAAGTCATGAAGTTCCTGCACAGCGACGAGGTGATGGGCCCCTATTACACCGCCGGCCTGGGCACGCTGATGATCCCCAGCGCCGCCGAGAGCGCCAAGCCTCCCGAGAGCATTGAAAAAATGCCCAACCTGGCCATCAATTCCGACGACCAGAACTGGCCGCCGCTGCCCGCGGGCGTGGTGGTGGAAGGCAAGGACTACTACACCGTGTGCGTGGAAGTCATCTTCGGCATGACGGACGTGGACAGCGCCATCGAGGATCTGAACACCCGTTACAATGCCGCTTATGACAAGGTGGTGGAGGGCGGCGCCGAGCGCATCGTCTATCCCAACTTCGATCCTCTAAAACAAGACACCTCCAAATAAATTTTTCAAAACCAAAAAGAGGACCTTCCAAGGCCCTCTTTTTGGTGTTATATTGTTTTCGTGAGCAATTTTTACCATTGGAGAAATCAGAGAGGAGGGGAGCGGATGGGGCGGTTGCTGGGCTTATGGCGCAACGCCACGCTGCGCGCCAAGCTGACCTTTGTCACCCTGGCGCTGGCGGCGGCGGCGCTGTGCATCAGCCAGCCTTTGCTGTATACGTATGTGGCGCACCGCGCCGTCAGCCAGGCGCGCAACGAGGCCTATGCCATCAGTGTACAGGCGCAGAAATACCTGGACGACAAAATGAAAAACGTGGTGGAGCGCCTGTTCTACATCCGGCTGGACCCGGCGTTTGAAAACGAGCTGTCGCAGTATCTGCTGGAAAGCTCAGGCCAGTCCTACGGCGTGGCCATGACGGCGCTGGTGCCTACGCTGTCCCTGCACAAGGTGACGGAGCCGCTCATCAACTCCATGTACCTTTATACGCCCCGGGGCACGTTTACCGACGGCGGCCTGACGCAGATGCGCGGCTATGATTTCACCGCCAGCGCCCTGTATGCCCGTACCCTGGAAACGCCGGGCGTCGTGTGCTGGCATCCGGCGCAGGAGGATGAAATTTTCATCACTCACCGCCAGGTGCTGCCCGTCACCTACCGCTTCAAGATCGACGGCTACGGCAGCTGGTGTATCCTGCTGGCCAACCTGGACGTGCAGGCGCTGACGGACTATTTGAAAAAGATCGTGCCGGACGGCGGTGCGCAGCTTCTGGTGCTGGATGACGAGGGCGCCCTCGTCACCAGGCCGCAAAGCGGCCTGGTGGATGAGGACCTGTTGACGCAGCTCTCCGGCCCGGAGGGCGAGATCCGCGAGGTGGAGCTGAACGGGAAAAAGGTCCTGCAGATGCGGATGGATCTTTCGTCGGTGCCCTGGAGCCTCATTTATCTGCAGCCGGAGGACGCCATTTTGGGCAGCCTGCGCATGGTGGGCGGTATGTTTTTGCTGGTGACGGTGGTGGCGCTGGTGCTCATGAGCCTGGGCGTCAGCCGGGCGGCGCGCAGCGTCACCCAGCCCCTCAGCCGCCTGACGGAGTATCTGCAGACCGTGGACCCCAGCGGGGAATTCGAGGATTTTCCGTATCCGTATCAAAATGAGGTGGGCTCGCTCGCCGCCAGCAGCAATCAGATGCTGCGGCGCATCCACACCCTGCTGGAGGAGCAGCAGCAGACCATCCGCCAACTGCAGGAGGAAAAAGAAAAGGTGCGCATCGAGCAGCAGCTCAAGCGCCGGGCCGAGCTGAAAGCCCTGCAGGCGCAGATCAACCCGCACTTTTTGTACAACACGCTGGATTCCAT
>CATXYA010000457.1 GCA_958403605.1 uncultured Oscillospiraceae bacterium | reverse complement strand
CCAGGCCCAGCATCGCCAGCAGCAGCAAGGGGAACACCCAACCGTTGCCGCTGGTGTCGTAGCTGCGCACGTCGCTCCAGGCCTTGTCCATGGCGTCGTTGATCTCGGCGGGCAGCACGTTCATGGTTTCGCACCGCGCCAGGTACTCGTCGCCGGGATACATCCGCTCACTGTCCCGCAGCCGGGCGGGCAGCAGGGCCCGCACCTCTTTCTGCGGGGACGAGTAGCAGATGTATTCCGTGTTGGCCAGGGCCACCGGGGTCTCGCACATAAAGTTGATAAACAGCTCCGCCGCCTCTTTGTGGCGCGCCCCCTTGGGGATGCACATGGCATCGCCGAAGCGGTTGGTGCCCTCGGCGGGCAGGAACATAGCGAGGTCGGGGTTGTCCGCCATCATCGTCAGGCCGTCGCCCGCATAATAGGGGGCCAGCGCCGCCTCTTCCCCGGCCATTTTGTCGAACACCTCGTCCATGACGTAGGCCTGCACCACGCTTTTCTGTTCTTTCAGCTTTTCGGCGTCGGCCAGCACGTCCTCCACGGTGGCGGGGTTCAACGATTCGCCGCGCATTTTGCCCGCAATGGCAAAGGCGTCGCGGCTGTTGTTGAACATCAGGATCTGGCCCGCGTACTTTTCGTCCCACAGCAGACCCCAGCCTTGGGCAAGGTCGGCCTCGTCCACCAGCTTCGTGTTGTAGACGATGCCCACCACGCCCCAGGTGTAGGGCACACTGTATTCGTTCTGCGGGTCATAGGGCAGGCTTTTGCAGTTGTCCAAAATAAGGTCAAAATTGGGGATATTGCTCATGTCCAGCTTTTCCAGCATATCCTCCTGGATCATTTTGCCGATCATATAGTCGCTGGGAATGATGACGTCGTAATCGCCACCGCCGCTTTTCAGCTTGGCGTACAGGCTTTCGTTGGTGTCGAAGGTGGTGTAGTTGACGGTGATGCCCGTCAGCTGCTCGAATTCCTTGATCACATCGAGGGAGCCGTCCTCCCCGTTGGAGATATATTCGCCCCAGTTGTACACGTTGAGGGTGATCTTGTCGTCGGCGAAGCGCCGGTAATCGACCCCCGGCCTCACCTCCACCTCGGCAAAGGCGGGCGCGGCCAAAGCCAGGGCGCAGCACAGCGCCAGCAGCAGGGCAAGTATTTTTTTCATCACTGGCCCTCCCGCACGCGGCTGGCCTTGCGCAGCCGTTTTTCCCGGGCGGCGTCCACGCCGTTGGCCGCCAAAATGATGCCTAAAATGAACACGAACATGATGGCCGACAGGGCGTTGATCTCGGGGCTGACGCGCTTTTTCGTCATGGAATAAATGGCGATGGGCAGCGTCTGCACCGTGCCGCTGTTGAAATAGGAGATGATGAAATCATCGATGGAATACGTCAGGCAGATCAAAAAGGCGGAGAGGATGGCCGGGGTGATCTCCGGCAGCACCACCTTGAAAAACGCCTGCGTGGGGTTGCAGCCCAGGTCCAGCGCGGCCTCATACATGCGGATGTCCATCTGGCGCAGCTTGGGGCTGACGTTGAACAGCACGTAGGGCAGGCAAAAGGTGATGTGCGTGATGAGCAGCGTGCCGATGCCGAAGCCGATGCGCACCTCGTGCCCCAGCAGGGCGGTCAGCCACTCGCTGAGCTTGCCGTTGCACACCACGAACAGCAGCATGGTGGAGACGCCGGTGACGATCTCGGGGTTGACAACGGGCACGTAGGACAGCGTCATCACCGCCCCGCGCGCCTTGCGGGACATACCCTCGATGCCGATGGCCGCCAGGGTACCCAGCACGGTGGCGATGACCGCCGAGGCCAGGGCCACGGCCAGCGAGACGCCCAGGCTCTTCAGGATCATCTCGTTGTGGAATAAATTCTGATACCATTTCAGCGAAAAGCCCGCCCACTGGGACCGGCTTTTCGATTCATTGAAGCTGAACGCGATCAGCACCGCGATGGGGACGTACATGAAGCCGAAGACGGCCACCATCCACACGCGGCTGAGCATGCGGCCCCGTCTCATACCATCGCCTCCATTTCCTCGCTGTCGGCGGTGGTAAAGCTCATGCACAGCAGCACGATGACCATGAGCACCAGGCTCATGGCGCTGCCCAGGTTGTAGTTGTAGCTGTTGCCCAGGAACTGCAGCTCAATGAGGTCGCCCGGCAGCAGGTTGGCACCGCCGCCCAGCATGCGGCTGATGATGAAGGTGGAGATGCTGGGCACGAACACCATGGTGATGCCCGTGGTGATGCCCGGCATGGCCAGCGGCACCAGCACCTTCGCCACCACCCCGATGATGTTGGCGCCCAAGTCCTGCGCGGCTTCAATGACGCTGTCGTCGATCTTCACCATAATGGTATACAGCGGCAGGATCATGAAGGGCAGGTAGTTGTACACCATGCCCAGCACCACGGCCCCGCCGGTGTTGATCATGCGGAAGGGGCCGATACCGAACAGGCCGAAAAATTTGTTGATAAGGCCGTTATTTTCCAGCAGGGTCATCCACGCATAGGTGCGCAGCAAAAAGTTCATCCACATG
>CATXYA010000456.1 GCA_958403605.1 uncultured Oscillospiraceae bacterium | reverse complement strand
TCCCCTGGGGGATTTCGGAGGCCAACCGCCGCAAAGCGGCGGCTCTTAGGCCGGAAATAGGTGGCTGATGCGCAGCATCAGACGAATGAGGGGGCGCGCAGGCGCTTTGCCCACGTGAAGGCGCCTGCGGCCGCCCGCTCACTTTTTCCACAGGTTGAGGACTACCGCCGCGGCGGCGCACAGGACGGTGCACACTGCGAACACCAAGCCCGCGTACTGCCACAGGCCCCACACCATGCCCAGCGTGAAGAACACCGCCGTTGCCAGCAGCACCAGCACGGCGCAGGCCGCGCCGGTGCTGCGCAAGGTTTTCCGCTTTTCCTCCGAGGGACGGTTGTCCTGGTTATAGGCCTCGATGTCGTACTTCTCTTTTTGCAGCCCCGCCCAGACGATGAGCGGGCCGCCCACGTTCACCAGGCCCAGGAACACCGGGCCCGCCAGCCACCGCAAGGCGGGCAGCGTCATGGTACACAGCGCCGCCAGCACCAGCCCCACCAGGACGCAGCCCACCCCGGCGCCCAGATAGATGGGATAGCGCGCGTCAAAGGCGTCGCGCTGCCGCGGAGTGTAAAAGGGTGTGATCTGCGGATGCTTTTTGCGGAAGATCTCCCGCTGCTGGGCCGCCACCACCAGCGGCACCGCCCCCAGCGTGAGGCACAGCAGAAAGAGGAGGCCGGGCAGGCCGTGGGGCTGCTGTTGCCAGCGGCCGACCAGGACCGCCGCCAGCGTCAGCCCCAGCAGCATCACGGCGATGGAACCGGCGGTCACGGCGGCGAACCGGTTTTGGGCCGCGTCGTAGCCGGCGGTGTCCTCCGCCGTTTCCCGTTGGGCGTCGCCCCGTGTCAGCGTGTCCAGGCTGACGCCGAACAGCTCACACAGCTGCAGCAGCTTGTTCATCTCGGGCCAGGCGGCGTCCGACTCCCATTTCGACACCGTTTGGCGGGACACCTCCATCCGCTCGGCCAGCTGCTCCTGCGTCATGCCGCCGCGGGTGCGCAGAAATTGCAGGTTCGTTCCCATCGTACTCATGATCGTTGTCTCCTTTCCCGGAGGCCAGCGCCTCCCTGTGGGATCAGTATCCCACGGCGGCGCGGCAACTGCCAGCAAGTCCGCGTTGCGTTTGCCGAAAAACGTGTCGCGTTTGGGTTGCACCCGCTGTTTTCAGGCCAAAAACGCCCTTTTCACCGGCAAAAGCCGCTGCGGAAACCCACAGCGGCTTTTGAAAAAACAACGGTTGCTTACAGGCGGAAATAATCCACGCCGCCCTCGAACAGGCGCTGGTATTTGTCGCCGTCCACGTTTTTGTACAGGTTTTCGCCCGCGCGCTCGGAGTGGCCCATCTTGCCCAGCACGCGGCCGTCCGGGCTGGTGATGCCCTCGATGGCCAGCACGCTGCCGTTGGGGTTGCAGCGCACGTCCATGGTGGGCTGGCCCTCCAGGTCCACATACTGGGTGGCCACCTGGCCGTTGAGGATCAGGCTGCGCAGCGTCTCCTCGCCGGCGACGAAACGGCCCTCGCCGTGGCTGACGGCGATGGTGTGGATGTCGCCCGGCTGCGTGTACTGCAGCCAGGGGGACTTGTTGGAGGCCACGCGGGTGCGCACCAGCATGCTCTGGTGGCGGCCGATCTGGTTGAAGGTCAGCGTGGGGCAGGCGGCGTCGGTGTCCACGATGTCGCCGAAGGGCACCAGGCCCAGCTTGATGAGGGCCTGGAAGCCGTTGCAGATGCCCAGCATCAGGCCGTCGCGCTTGTGCAGCAGGCCGCGCACCGCCTCGGTGACCGCCGGGTTGCGGAAGAACGCCGTGATGAACTTGGCGCTGCCCTCGGGCTCGTCGCCGCCGGAGAAGCCGCCCGGCAGGAAGATCATTTGGCTGGCGGCGATCTTGCGGCAGACGGCCTGCACGCTCTCGGCCACCGCCGCGGACGTCAGGTTGTTGATGACGAGGATCTCGGGCTCGGCCCCGGCGCGCTCCATGGCGCGGGCGGAGTCGTACTCGCAGTTGTTGCCGGGGAACACGGGGATCAGCACCCGGGGCCTGGCGACCTTGACGGCGGGCGCGGCGCGGCCTTCGGCCTTGTGGGAAATGGCCTCCACCGGGGCCGCCACGCCCTCGTCCACCGTGTGGTAGGGCAGCACGGGCTCCAGCGTCTGCTCATAGGCGGCGCGCACGTCCTCCAGGTCCACGGTCTCGCCCGCGGCCTCAAAGACGTATTTCGCCGTGGTCTCGCCCAGCAGGGTGCCCACGGGCTCGTCGCCGTTCATCTCCAAAATAAAGCTGCCGTAGGCGTACTGGAACAGGCTGTCGGGGTCCACGTCCGCGTCCAGCCGGAAGCCCAGCTTGTTGCCCAGGCCCATTTTGAACAGCGCCTCCGCGGCGCCGCCGTAGCCCGGCGTGTACGCGGCCAGCACCTTGCCGCCGCGGATCAGTTCTTCCACCTGGGCGAACAGGGCCTTCAGGCTCTCGGGGGCGGGCCGCACATTGACCAGCATGGCGGGCTTCAGCCATGCCACCTTGGAGCCAGGCAGCTTGAACTCGTTGCCGATGACGTTTTCCGT
>CATXYA010000455.1 GCA_958403605.1 uncultured Oscillospiraceae bacterium | reverse complement strand
CCCGTCCACGGTGTTCATCATGCTGACGAACCACCCTGATTTCCAGCTGGCGCGGGATTCCCTGCGCTACAAGGCGGTGGATTACCTTTTGAAAAGCCAGCTGGACGGCCCCACGCTGGAAAAAAGCCTGGCGCGCGCCTGCGCCGAGCGCGACAAGCGCGCCCAGCTGGCCCGGGCCTCCCTGGCCGAGGACGTGAGCGCGGAAAAACGCCGCAGCCTGTTGGAGGACGCCTTCCTGCGCGTTGTGCAGGCCCAGCCGGGTGTCATCAGCGCCCCGGCCGCCGCCGTGCTGGCCGACAACGGCGTGCTCTCAGGCTATGCCGTGGCCTATATTCCCCTGGATTTTTCGGCCTTGACCGGCTATGAGGAATTTTCCGAGGCCGAGCGGCGGCGTTTGTTCCAGTGGGAAAAAGAGGTGTGCGACAAGCTGGCGCAAAACCTCTTTGCCCATTACGCCCTGCTGCGCGCCGAGGAGGACTGCCTGTTTCTGCTGTGCTGGGGCCTGACAGACCGGGAGTGGCAGGAAAAGGCCCGCCTGCTCTCGGACAAGCTCACCGCCGCCAGCGCCACGCTCACCCAGGCAAGGCCCTACGTGCTGGCCACCGACCGCTTTGACGGCGAAGCCCAGCTGGACCGCTGCCGCCAGCAGGTATTCGCGCTGCGCGATCATTTCTACCTCTCCGGCGAAGGGGGCAAGCTTTTTGCCGAGCTGCCGCCCGTGCCCTGGGCGCCCCTGGCGCTGTCGGGCCTGGCGGACCGCCTTTGTGCCGAACTGCGGGCCAAAAACGCCGCGGGCTGCCGCGCCGCGCTGGACCGCGCCATTGAGCGCATCCGCACGGTGCCCCACCAAACGAGCCAGGCCATCTGGCTGTGCGGCGAGGTGTACGGTGCAGTGAGCGGCGTTTTGGAGGATCCGGACGGCGCCGTGCGCCTGGCCATTGAGCGCCTGGCCACCCGGGAACAGGTGCTGCGCTGGCTGGAAAGCCTGAAAAACGAGCTCACCGAGCAGCTGGGCGCGGCCAACACCGGCAAATCCGAGCTCATTGAAAAGGTGAAGCAGTACGTGCGCGACAATGTGGACAAGCGCATCATGCTGCAGGACGCCGCGGACTATGCCTGCATCTCGCCGGGCTATCTGTCGGCGCTGTTCAAAAAGCTGTACAATCAAAATTTTGTGGATTACATCAACCAGGTCAAGACGGAGCGCGCCTGCGAGATGATCCGCGACGGCCAATACCGCATCTACGAGATCTCGTACCAGCTGGGGTTTGAAAACGCCTACTACTTCACCCGTGTCTTCAAGCGCCACACCGGCCTGACGCCCACGGAGTATCAAAAAAAGCTGCGCGGCGAGGGACAGAAGTAACCCTTCCGCGGTCATCAAAAATCTGTTTGTCTGCAAGCTCCCCCGCGCGATTTTTTCGCGCGGGGGAGTTTTTGCTTGACAAAGATGTTCATTTGGCGTATCTTAAGATTGTAAAGTACTTTATTGTATAAAGTCTATTACATACACTTCAGAAAGGAGGCCCTTCCCGTGGATTTTTCAGTACCCGAGGAATTGAAAAACAGCCTGCGGCTGACCTGCGCCGCCCTGCTGGCCGGCGGCGACAAGGATTTCCGCACCCTGAAAAACTTGACAAAGGCCACGGACGGCAATTTGAGCGTCCAGCTCTCCCACTTGGAAGAAGCGGGGTTCCTGACGGTGGAAAAGGGGTACTTGGGAAAGCGTCCCCGCACCGTCTATCACCTGTCCGCGGAGGGGCGTGCCGCCCTGGCGGGGTATCTCGCCATGCTGCAGCAGGCCCTTTCCGGCCCCATTGACCTGGAAACGGAGGAATGAACGATGCTTTATACCTTATTGTCCCCCTGGTTTTGGCGCGCCGCATGCCATTTGCGCACCGGGCAGAGCGCCCGGCGGCGGCTGTTTTTGCTGCTGGAAACGCTGTTTTATTTGTTGGTCGTGTGCCTGGTGTGCCTGTGCATTCCCGCCACGCGGGAATTTCTTGCCATTCTTTTCTTCGGCAGCGCCGCCTATCCCTTTTGGGCGCGCGCCTGCGCCCTGGCGCTGGGGCTGGCCGTCCCCTTTTTGCTGGCCTCCCTCGACTGGGCCTTGCTGCGCCCCCAGACCCATGAGGAAGCGGTGGTGCGCACCGCCCGCCGGGTGGACGCCCTGCGTGGGAATCTGGAGGCGTATCAGGACGCGCTGCGGCGGCAGGACCCGCCCGCCGTGCAAAAAAGCGAGGCGGACCTGCGCCGCGCCTGTGCCGCGCGCGGGATGACCGCGCAGGACATCTCCGCGCTGACACAGCCCCAGCCGCAGCCGGAACGGACACCTTCGGGCGCGGGGATCGCTTGGCTGGCGGCGCTGCTCCTGGTGGCCGTCGCCGCCTGGATGGTGCTGCTGATGACCGCCGTCTTCTCCCCTGCGGCCTGAACGGAGAGCGGCCAACGGCCGCCGCTGCCGGAGAAGGGCAGGTCTACGCGCGCCCCCTCATCCGCCCCTGACGGGGCACCTTCCCCCACCGGGGGAAGGCGAACGCGGGAGGCTTCGCCTCCCT
>CATXYA010000454.1 GCA_958403605.1 uncultured Oscillospiraceae bacterium | reverse complement strand
CCAAGCAGGCGGCGGACCCGCTGACGCTTTTGGAACGGGTGGGCCTGCGGCAGGACGCGGACAAAAAGGTGTCCAGCTATTCGAAGGGCATGAAGATGCGGCTGGGCTTTGTGCGCGCTTTGCTGCACGATCCGCAGCTGCTGTTTCTCGACGAGCCCACCAGCGGCCTGGACCCGGCCAACGCCCGCGTGGTGAAGGACATGATCCGGGAGCAAAAAAAGTTGGGCAAGACCGTCATTTTGACCACCCATAACATGCAGGCCGCCGCGGAGCTCTGCGACCGCGTCGCTTTCATCGTGGACGGGACCATCAGGGCCATCGACACGCCGCATGCGCTGCGCAAAAGCGGCGCCGACACCCGGGTGGCCTACAGCTTTTGGGACGGGGGACAGGAGCGACAGGGCCTTTGCCCGCTCGCCGCTTTGGGCAGCTCCCCGGAATTCCGGCGGGCGCTGGAGGCGGGGACGCTGACCGGCATCCATTCCCAGGAGCAGACGCTGGAGGACCTCTTTATCGCCCTGACGGGAAAGGCGCTGCAATGAGATTTTTCCACACGGTCCAAAACGACCTGCGGTTCCAGCTGAAATACGGCTTTTACTTCCTGTATGCCTTTTTCAGCGCGGTCTATACCGCGGGGCTGCTGCTCACGCCGCCGGCCTATAAAAACATGGTGGCGGCCCTCATCATTTTGACGGACCCCGCCATGCTGGGCGTCTTCTTTATGGGCGGCATCTGGCTGCTGGAGAAAGGAGAGGGTCTGCACCGGTTTTGGCGCATCTCACCCCTGCGCACCCTGGAATACATCCTCTCGAAGGCCCTGTCCCTGGCCGTGCTGTCCACGGTGTCCGCCGGGCTGATCGCGCTGGCCGCGCTGGGGGGCGCGGTGCGCCTGGCGCCGCTGTCCGGCGGCGTGTTTCTGGGGGCGGTGGTGTTCAACATCCTGGGATTGGTCACGGCGTCCTACGCCCGGTCGGTCAATCAATATCTGCTTTTGGTCCTTTTCCCATCGGTGTTTTTGTCCGTTCCGCCGGTATTGACGGCCTTCGGCCTGGCGCACCCGCTGTGGGAGCTTTTCCCGGGGACGGCGCTATGGCGCCTGATCGCCGCCGCCCTGGAGGGCGCCCCCTGCGGCGTCTGGCCGGTGCTGGATCTGTTTTTCTGGCTCTGCCTGCTTTTGCTGTGGGCAAAGCGGCGCATCGGGGACGCCTTGCAGACGGAAGGGGGCCAAGGCGCATGAAACACACAGGGAAGCTGTTTGTCATCGGCCTGAAACAGATCGCCAAAGACGGGATGCTGCTCGCCCTGGTGCCCGCGCCGTTTTTGATGGGCGCGTTTTTTAAAATGGTCCTTCCCTGGGCCGACGGCCTCCTCACGCGGGAGCTGGCGTTTTCCATCCAGCCCTGGTACGGTCTCGCGGACGGCATGCTGCTGTGCCTGACGCCCATGTTCGTCGCCATGATCGCGGCGTTTTTGCTGCTGGAAGAGCGCGACGAGGGCCTGGGCGCTTTCTATCAGATCACCCCGGCGGCGGGCGTGTCCTATCTGCTGGCGCGCATCGGGCTGCCCATGGCCTGGGCGTTTGCCGGCGCCGTGGCTGTGACGGCGCTCTTTGGGCTTTCCGCCCTGCCGCCCGCCGTCCTGCTGGCGGGCGCGCTCCTCAGCACCCTGACGGGGGCGGCGCTGGCGATGATGGTCGTCTCCCTGGCCGGGAACCGGGTGGAGGGGCTGGCGCTCTCGAAGCTGATGGGCGTCAGCTTTTTGGGGCTGTTCCTGGTTTGGTTCCTCCCGGCGCCCTATCACTTTGCACTGGCCTTCCTGCCCTCCTTTTGGATCGGGAAGCTGCTGCTGGACGGCGCGGCCCCGCTTTCGGTGCTGCTGGGCGGTGTGACTTGCCTTTTCTGGATCGCTCTTTTTACGGGGCGGTTTTTGAAAAGGGTGTAGCAGCGGAAGATTTTTGCAGCGGGGCATTGTGGCGGCGCGGGGCGCGTGCTATGATAGCATCAGTGTATCAAGGCAACAGCGCCCAGACGGTGTTGCCTTTGTGTGCTGAACTTAAAAAAGGAGGCGGCAGCCATGGGATTGACGGCGGGAGCCCAATTGTCCACGTTCCGGGGAAAAATGGAGTCGGAGGAGGAATTTCGCACCTTATGCGCGCGGTTGGAGCGCCTGGGGTGCCGGGCCGTACAGGCCCAATGGCACCAGCCGGAGCTGACGCCGGAATTTTTGGCCGAAACCA
The DNA here is from genome assembly GCA_958403605.1 of uncultured Oscillospiraceae bacterium. Lineage (GTDB taxonomy): Bacteria > Bacillota > Clostridia > Oscillospirales > Ruminococcaceae > Ruthenibacterium. The sequence goes on along the minus strand of CATXYA010000454.1, from coordinate 332 downwards.
TGAAGGCGCACGGCCTGCAATGTGTTTCCACGCAGGATTCTTACGACGCGGCGGGCCTGGAGGAGATCCCCACGGTGCGGCTGCTGACGCTGTGCGGCGGGGAATACCTGTGCGTCAGCGGTGTGCCGGAGCGGTACTGCACCCCCGCGGGGCTGGAGGCCTTCACCCGGGCGCTGGCCGCGCTTTGCAGCCGCATGCAGACGGTGGGGCTGCGGGTGCTGTTCCACCCACGGGCCAAGGAGCTGGCGCAGACCGAGGTGCTGATGCGGCAAATCCCCAAGCTGGAGCTGTGCCGGGACGTCTATCACTTTTTGCTGGCGGGGCGTGACCCG
>CATXYA010000453.1 GCA_958403605.1 uncultured Oscillospiraceae bacterium | reverse complement strand
CCGCCAGTCCCTTTGGCAGGAGCCGGCGAGATAAAAACAGAGCAGCGTGGGATGGAACATCATCCCACGCTGCTCTGTTTTTCATGATAAGAATATCCTGTGCGCCGCGTTATTCCCCGTAGGTGGTGGCTTCGGGGTGCGCCTCAAAATAGGCCTGCGCCCGGGCGGCGAATTCTTCGGCATTCTGTCCGGCGGCATCCAGATCCTGCATGCCCGCCTCATAGGTGACGCCCAGCAGCGCCTTGTCATAGCGGGACAATATGACCCGGGCGCGCTCCCCGTTGAGGCCCGTCACCAGGAAGGAGATATCCGGGTCGTTGTTGGTGGCGCCCTGGCCGGCATAGTTCACCGTCAGCACGCCCGAGGGGACGAGCGCCAGCTTTTCCGCCCACTCCTTGGCCGCGGCCTCATAGGCCGCCGCGTTTTGCTGCAGGCCGGCGTCGAACCCCGCATCCGCCGTTTCATCCAGCACTCTGCCGTGTCCCACGGTGCTCAGCGCGCCGGAGACCGCGTCCACGGTGAAGCTGTAGCTGTGGACATAGAGGGCCCCATCCTCCTTCTTACCGTCGGGCCACCAAATGCCCTCCCAGTTGGCCCGGTAGCCGTCGTGCGCCGGGTTGTAGGCCATCTCCAACACCGCACCGTCCAGGTCCACGCCGAACGCGGTCTGCAGTCCCTGTGCGCCCACCGCCGCGGCTTCCTCGCGGGACAGGTGTCCGGCGGCGGGCTTTTTGTCCCGGTAATATTCCAGATCATTGTCCACGAGGGTATAGTTGGCTGTCTGCTCCCCGCTGGCGGAAGCCGTTTGCCCTGCGGAGGCCTGGGTCTGGGCCGCATAGCTGGTGGGCACGGTCTCCGCGCCGCCAACCTCGGCGGCCAGCGCCGCCTGGGTCAGCCCCAGGAAGGCCATGGTCATGGCGCCCACGGTGACGGCGGCGGTCAGCACGCTTTTGCCGTGCCCCTGTTTTTTGCGGGTCTGTTGGTTGGAAGAATGATCGTTCATTTCGCTCGCTCCTTTTAGGATGATTTTGCGATCCCGTTTGGTGATCACAGGGACAAGGATAACCGTCCCGTATCATCAAGCCGTCAGGAAGTTGTTGTGTTTTCGTAAAATGTGACCGCCGCCGTGGTGCCATGGCCCGGCTGGCTTTGAAATGAGAGCGCGGCCCCGTGCCGCTGCGCGATCTGGCGGCACAGCGCCAGCCCCAGGCCCGCGCCGCCGTCCCGGCGGCTGCGGGCGCGGTCCACCCGGTAATAGGGCTCGGTGATGCGGGCCAGCTCTTCAGGGGCCATGCCCGCCCCGTGGTCCGTCACCGAAAGGATGGTCTTTCCCGCCCGGCAAACGGCCGTCAGCTCGATCCCGCCGCCCGCACCGCTGGCCTTGACGGCGTTATCCAACAGGTTCACCAGCAGGCTTTGCAGCAAAACGCGGTCGCCGCACACGGTGTCCGCCCGGCAGTCCACCCGCAGATGCAGCGATTTCTGGCGCAGCTTTTGTTCCATCGTGCGCCCTACTGCCTCCAAAAGCGCCGGCAGGTCCTGCGGTTCCAGGCGGATCTCCCCGCTGCGCAGGTCTGAGAGCTCCATCAGCTGGTTCGCCATCTGCTGCATGCGGCGGCTCTCCGTCAAAATGGCCTCCAGGGCGAACTGGGCGTCCTCCTCCCGCAGGGCCGCTTTCTGCATATATTCCGCATAGCCGTAGACGGCGGTCAGCGGCGTGCGCAGCTCGTGGGCAAAATTCTCCACGAACCGCTGCCGGTTTTCCGCCGCCGCCGCCAGCTCCGCCACCTTGTCCGCGATCTCCCCGGCCATATGGTTGAAGCTTTGCGCCATCTGCGCCAGCTCGTCTTTCCCCGTTTCCGGCAGCCGCACCGTATAGTCCCCGGCGGCGATCTGCCCGGAAAGGCGGGTGATCTGCGCCAGCGGGCGGAAGAGCCGGTCCAGCAGCAGCAGCAAAAACAGCGCCAGCACCAGCGACGCGCCGCCGCCTGCCAGCAGCATCCAGTGGTTGCGCTGCCGCCATTCGGCGATGCGCTGTGTCATCTCGGTCTGATACAGCACCTGATACTCCCCGAAGGGCTCAGGCAGGCTGCCCGCCGCGCTGCACCAGTACCGCGCGCCGTCCTGCTCCAACGAGACGGTGCGCGTTTGGCCTTCCAACTGCCGGGACGCCGCCGCACTGGCTAACGGCGTGCCCACCGCCGCCGCCAGGCGGTCTTTTTGATAAACGGCCAGCACCGCCCCGCGGTTTCCCGCCAGATACAGGTAGGGCTGCAGCACGCTTTCCAGCTCCATGGGCGCGCCGCGGCTTTGCAGGGCGGAGAGGTCGCCGTAGATCCCCGCGGCGATGAAATACTGCTCGTTCAGGCATTGCTCCTTGGCCTGCCGCGCGGTGCCGCGCAGCGTGATGAGCGACAGCGCCAAAATGCCCGCGTAAAGCACCAAAAGAAACAGCAGGAAGGTGGCATAAAACGTTCGCCGTTTCACAGCGCTGCCTCCAGCCGGTATCCCAGCTTGTACACGGTCTTGATGCGCTGTTCCCAGCCCAGTTTTTTGCGCAGCTTTTGGATGTGG
>CATXYA010000452.1 GCA_958403605.1 uncultured Oscillospiraceae bacterium | reverse complement strand
GGCGCTGTACTGGATCAGCGTCCTGCTGGACAGCCGCCCGCTGTGGGTCCAGGCCGCGGCGGGCGCCGCCGCCATCACCGCCGCCGAATTCGCCGTGGGCGCGGTGGTGAACCTGTGGCTGGGCTGGGCCGTGTGGGATTACGGCAAGGAGGCCTACAACCTGTTGGGCCAGATCTGCCCCCTGTTCAGTTTTTACTGGTTCCTGCTGTGCTATGCAGTGCTGGGCGGCCTGCGCTGGCTGCGGCGCGCGCGCCGGCGCTCGGCGGCGTAAAAACGGACGAGCCTGCCAAAAAGCGGGCGGCCTTCCCCTACCCGGAAGGCCGCCCGCTTTTTTGGTTATTCCAGCACCGTGTTGCGGTACTCGTTGGCGCTCATGTTCTCGAATTTTTTGAACGTGCGGGAAAAATGGGTGACGTCGGCAAAGCCCACGGCCTCGCTGATCTCCCAAATTTTCAGCGCCGGGTCCCGCAGCAACTCCTTGGCCTTGGCGATGCGCACCCCGGCCAGCAGGTCGGAGAAGCTTTTGCCCGTGTATTTGCTGATGAGCTTCGAGAGGTGCCACTGGCTCACGTACACCTGGTCGGCCACGTCCGGCAGGGTCAGCTTTTCGGCGTAATGCTCCTCGATGTACTCCATGGCGCGCTTGATGATGAAATTCTGCGCGTTTTTGGGTTCCTCCTCTACTTCCTTGACGCCGCCCAGGTTTTCCACCATATGGGCCAGGGCCTCTTCCAGATCGGCCATTTTGCTGGGCTTGAGCAGATAGCGCACCACACCCAGGCCGATGGCCCGCTGCGCGTAATCAAAATCCGGATAGCCGGAGAGGATGGTCACCTGCATGGCCGGGAACTCGCTGCGCAGCCCCGCAATCAGCGATAGGCCGTCCAGCCCGGGCATGCAGATATCGGTGAACAAAATATCGGGCTGCTGCTCGCGGATCAAGGCCTGCGCGCTGACGCCGTCGGGCGCGGTGCCCGCGACGGTGCAGCCGTATTTCTCCCACGGCATCACCTTGACCAGGCCGTTGACGATGATATCCTCGTCGTCGACGATCACTACTTTGTACATAGAGGGTCCTCCCGGCTCAGAATTACCAATTTCTTCTTGTCAGTATAGCACAAAAAACTATCAATTGCAAAGCCCTCTTTGCGCTTTTGCACAAAGAGGGCTTTTTTCAAGGAGAGACTGGCTGAAACGGTCAGCCTTTGATGGCGCCCGCAGTCAGGCCCTTGATGATATGCTTTTGCAGCAGGATATACACGATGATGACGGGCACGACGATGATGGTGACGGAGGCCGCCATCAGGCCGTAGTCCGTGCCCTCCTTGGAGGAGATCTCGCGCAGCAGGCGCGTGATGGGGTACTGCGATTCCACGCGCAGGAAGAACATCTGCGTGAACAGGTCGTTGTAGCTCCACAGGAAGGAGAAGATGGCCACGGTGACGAAGCTGGGCTTGGTGACCGGCACGATGATCTTGAAGAAGATCTGCAGCGGCGTGCAGCCCTCTAAGTAAGCGGCCTCCTCCAGGTCCACCGGCAGGCCGCGGATGTAGCCCATAAGCACCACCATGGCGAAGGCCAGGTTGCCCGCCGTCTGCGGCAGAATGACCGACAGGCGGCTGAGCCACACGCTGCTGGTGTTGACGATGCCCCAGCTGTACTCCATGCTGAACACGGGGATGATGGTGGAGAACACGGGGAACATCATGGAGCCCACGACGACGCTTTGCAGCAGCTTGCGGCCGCGGAAGCTGTAGCGCGCCAGGCCGTAGCTGGCAAGGCCCGCCAGCAGGATGACCAGCAGCGTCACGCAGCCGGAAATGATGAGGCTGTTGGCGTACGCGCCCAAAATATCGAACTTTTTGAACGCCTTGACGTAGTTGTTGGTGGTGAACAAATCGCCCAGCGGCAGAGAGAACGAGTGCCCCACGATCTGGCTTTTCTCTTTGAACGAGTTGGCGATGACCCAGAAGAAGGGGTACACGGTGGTGATGGCCCACAGGGTGAGCAGGACATAGATCACGAGTTTGCTGATAGAAAACTTTTTCTGTTCAATCATCCGTCCCGCCCCCTTAATAATCTTTCTCTTTGAAGATGGCGTTGGCCAGCTGGCTGATGACCACGCCCAGCACGACGATGAGCACTGCGATGGTGCTGGCATAGTCCACATCGCGGGACTGGAACGTCACGAAATACATGTAAGTACCCGTCAGCCAGGTGCGCTCGAACGGCATCCCGTTGGGGAACATGACCCACGGCAGGTCAAAGACCTTCAGCGCGCCGGTGATGGCCAGCGTCAGGCAGGTGCACAGCACGTTGTGCAGCAGCGGCAGCGTGATGTACCGCACCCGCTGCAGGCCCGTGGCGCCGTCGATGGCGGCGGCCTCGTACAGGTCGGGCGAGATGTTATTGAGGCCCGTGACCAGAATGACGAAGTAAAAGCCGATGTACTGCCACACCACGGGGATCATCATCGTGATCATGGCGTGGGCCTCGTCCTTGAAATCCACCAGCCCCGTGGCGCCCAGAGACAGGCGCAGCTGGTTGATCATGCCCGTGTCATACAGGAAGATGAGGTTGAAC
>CATXYA010000451.1 GCA_958403605.1 uncultured Oscillospiraceae bacterium | reverse complement strand
AGCGCGCCAACATTGCCGAAAACGCGCTGCTCGGCGTGCTCGCGCACGGCGCAGGTGTTGAAGATGATGAAGTCCGCCTCCTCGGGGCTCGCCGCCTCGCCGTAGCCGATATCCATCAAAACGCCCAGGATCTTTTCCCCATCGTTGACGTTTTGCTGGCAGCCGAAGGAATGGACGAACGCGCGCGGCGGTGCGTCGTAATACCGCGCGATCAGCGCGGCGGCGGCTTCATTGCGCGCAAAGTGAATGGGTGCTGTCAAATGCTGTTCTCTCCCGTCCGCAAAATCAAAATTTCAAGTTCAATATACCGATTTAGTATACAACTTTTTGCGCTTTTGCGCAAGCAAAAACGCCATTCCGAAGAACGGCGTTTTTGAAGATGCTTTTCGGGTTCCTCTCAGCCGGCGGCGTCCCGGCGGCACCACCGGCACACCGCAGGAATGACGGCCGCCGCCCCCAGCACCGGCGGCACCGCCAAAAAGGCATAGGGAGACCAGACGGCCATGCCGAACACGTGGTAGAGGTTGGTGCGCAGGGTGTCCACCGTACTGCCCACAAAGGGCAGCAGTTCCAGCGCCTTCTGCGCGGCGATGGGCAGATTGCCCCCCAGCAGCACCGGCCCAAACAGAAGGGCAAGGCCGATGAGCACGGCGGCAAAGCTGCTGCACAGGCCCGACAGCAGCAGCATGACGCCCGTAAACCCCAGCGTGGCGGCAAACAGCTGGGCGTAGGCCCACAGCTCCGCCTGCCAAACGGTGAGCGGCGCGTTGGCCAAAAGCTTGACGAGCTGGATAGGCAGTGCCATGCCCTGCGTCCCCAGGAAGAAAAACTGGATCGCCAGCTGCGTTGCCGCCCACAGCAAAAACAGCTCTGTGCCCAATAAAAAAGCGCTGACCGTCTTGGCCGCCGCCACGCCGCCGCGGCCCTTGCGGGCGGTGTACTGCAGCGCGTCCATGCGGCAGCGCCGCTCCTGCGCAAAGACGGGCGCCAGGGCGATGGCCAGCGGGACACCCATCAGCAGGCCCAGATCGCTCATGATGGTGCCCAGCACATAGCGCCAGCCGCCCGTCCAGCCGTAGGGAAACGGCTTTTGCACGTCCTGCTCCATGGCTGTGAAGTAAGCGGCGTCCCGCTCCAGCGGGCAGACCGCTTCCAAAAACAGCTCCACCGCTTTATCCCGGCGCTCATAAAGCCCCGTCAGGTGTTCCGGTTTCACGTAAGACAACCAAAATTCACCTTGCGCCCTGTCTTCCTGCTCCGGCCACAGCGCGGAAAAATACTGCGTGATAAAACCGCGATCCACAGCGTCGCTGAAATCCTGCTGCTGCCAGTCCGCGACCATGGCCTGAAATTTTTCTTCCGTGAGCGGCCCCTCCCATTGCCGGGCCGCGCGCTGCGTGGCGCGCACGTTGGTGTAGCCGTCCCAATGCTTGCCCCCGGTCTGCGGATCCGTGGAGCCAAAGGTGGCCCGTTGGTACGCCGCCAGGACGCCCAGGGTACAGAGCAGGATCACCGCCACCGCCGCCCAGGTGCTTTTGCACCGCCAAAGCTTTTTGTGCTCCCACCAAAGCAGTTCCATCAAGAAGCCCCTCCTTTTCCGCCGCCCTCCGAGAACCAGTACAGGTACAGGTCTTCCAGCGACGGCACGGCGGCGGCGGCCTCCGGCGCGGGAGGGCTGTCCGCAAGGATGCGCAGCATGGTTTTGCCGTTTTCCCGGCGCAGATTGGCGACCAAGGCGTTTTGCTGCCAGGCGTCCTCCTGCCCCGCCGGCACCGGCAGTTCCCATACCTTTCCCGCCATGGACGCCACCAGGTCGGGCACGGTGCCCTCCAAAAGAAACCCGCCGTCTTTCATCAGGTACACCCAGTCCGCGATGCTCTCGATATCGGAAACGATATGGGTGGACAGCAGCACGATGCGGTCTTTGGCAAAATCGGCCAGCAGATTGCGAAAGCGCACCCGTTCCTTGGGGTCCAGCCCCGCGGTGGGTTCATCCAGGATCAGCAGCTGCGGGTCGTTCAGCATCGCCTGTGCGATGCCGAGCCGCTGGCGCATGCCGCCGGAAAATTTTTTGATCTTCTGCCCCGCCGCCGCTTCCAGGCCCACGGTGTGCAGCAGCTCCTCTGTTTTTTCGCGGGCCTGGCGCCGGGGCAGCCCTTTCAGCGCTGCCAGATACCACAGGTACTGCCGGGCGGTATGATCCGGATAATAGCCGAAGTCCTGCGGCAGATAGCCCAGCAGGTCACGGTATTCCGCGCCTTGCCGCTCAATGGGCACGCCGTCGCACAGCACCTCGCCGGACGTCGGCGTCAGGATGCCGCACAGCATGCGCATCAGGGTGGTCTTCCCTGCGCCGTTGGCCCCCAGCAAAGCGTAGACGCCCTGTGTCATGCCGGCGCTCACGCGGTCGACGGCGATCTTTGCGCCGTAGCGCTTTGTCAGCCGGTCCACTTTCAATTCCATCGTCCCTCATCCTCTCTCTGCTTATCCGGCGGCCTCGGGCCGCCGCGCCCAGCGCAGCAGCTCCCGCAGCTCCCAGGCAAAATAAACCGCAGCCATCTGGCAGACTGGGGGATAATGAAGCAGCCTC
>CATXYA010000450.1 GCA_958403605.1 uncultured Oscillospiraceae bacterium | reverse complement strand
CCGGTGGGGGAAGGTGGCTGATGCGCAGCATCAGACGGATGAGGGGGCGCCCACGTGCGTTTCCTTCCCTTCATCCAACGGCACCCGGCCACCTTCCCATAAAAAAAACCAGCAACACAATTTCGCTGCTGGTCAATAAATTTCTTGTTCGAGCGCCCAAAACTCCGGCGTGTCAAAAAATTCCGGCAAACTAACTTCCAGTCCATCGCAAAGTTTTTTGATGGTAATGATGCCAGGATTTTTACTTTCTCCATTGAGGATGCTTTTCACTGTCGACTGCGGGACAGCAGATAACGTAGCCAGCCCGTTCGGCTTTAAATTGCGTTCTTCGCAAAGCTTTCGGATTCGGGCAGCAATTAAGTTTTGTGTACTGATCGTCCCCGCCTCCCCAGATGATATATCACTTAAATCATAAAATATCTTGGGAAGTCACCTTAGTGATAAATCACTAATCCTCCTATTTTTTGCAACAAAAAACGGCATCGTGTCGCTCCACGATGCCGCTCAACGAATTTCTTGTTCTAATTCATAAAAGGTTATGGTGTTAAAAAAGTCTGGCAAAGGCATTTCCAAGCCATCACACAGTTGTTTTAAATTAACGATGCCCGGATTCACACTTTCGCCATTAAAAATACTTTTTACCGTTCCTCGTGGAACTCCCGAAATATTTGCCAATTTATTTTGTGTGAGGTGTTTCTCTTCGCATAACTCAAGCAACCGTGCAACTACCATTTGATACGTGTTCATGCGCACACCTCCTTGAATGATAAGCTGCTTAAACCATAAATCATTCAAAAAAGCGATGATAGTGATATATCACTAATAGCTTGCAAGGAGCGACCGCTGATGAAAGATCAGACAATGCCTGATCCCTCTTATCTCAAGGTGCTGAAATTGCTGTGGAAGCATGGCGATATGCGGGCGGCCGAGCTGGCGCAGCTGCTGCGGCTGGAGACGAACTGGCACCGCAACACGTCTTATCCCGTGATCAACTGCACCATAAAAGCGAGGTATCTCCAGCGCATCGAGCTGTGCTTTTTCTGCCATGCGCGGCTGACGCAGGAAGAGGTGCGCGTCCTGGGGCGCCGCCAGCTGCTGGAAACGCTGTACGACGGCGATGTGCAGGCACTGATCGCCAGTCTGGAAGAGGATCGCAAATAGAAGGAGGGCGGCTCGTGGCCGCTCTCCCTTTTGTCTTTCCGAAACTTCCGCCTTACTCTCCCAACACTTCCCCCAGCATCACGTCCACCATGCTCAGCATGCGCGGCAGGTGGAACGGGCCCTTGAAGGTGCTGCCCTTGGTGGGCGGCATGGTGGGCTTGCCGTCCCGGCGCAGATAGCCGTACCACTCGCCGAACTCCGGGTCGGCAAAATACGTCTGGCAGTAATCCAGCGTCTTAAAGAACCAATTCAAATAGTATTCGTCCTTCTTGTCCCGGTAGGCCATCATGCTGGCGATCAAAATTTCATCGTGGGGCCACCACAGCTTCATGTCGTGCTCGTAGGCCTCGGTGGGCTTGCCCAGGCAGTCGATGAAATACAGCAGGCCGCCGTACTCCCGGTCCCACCCGGCCTCGATGGCATAGCGGAACACGTCCTCGGCCTTGCGGTGCAGCGCGGCGTCGCCCCGGGCGTTGGCCTCCTCCATCAAAAACCAGCTGCACTCGATGTCATGGCCGGGGTTCACCACACGCCCGGCGGTGTACCACAGCTCCGGCGTGCCGTCCGGCGCCACGCTCTCCAGCGTGCATTTCAGCTCCGGATGATGGTGGTATTTCAGAATGGCGTCCGCCGCCTCGGCACTGCGGGCGTCGTATTCGTCCTTGTGGGCCGGGTCCACCCGGCGCAGGGTGCCGATGATGTTCAAAAAGATCATCGGGTCGGCCAGTGAGCGGCCCGTGCGCGTCCCCGGGATGGTCTTGGGGCCGAGGCCCGTGGGGTCGGCGATGAGGCCGTTGTTGAGCCGGTAGATGAGCTCATAGGCGGCGCGGGCGCGATCCAGATACACCGCCTCGCCCGTCAGGCCGTAGTATTCGGCGTTGGCGAGGGCATAAAAGCCCTCGGAAAAGCAGTAGCGCCGCTGACGCAGGGGCTTGCCCTCCGCCGTCACGGTGAAGTACATGCGGTTTCCCGCCGCGCGGTCGATGCAGTGGGCCTCCAAAAAGTCGAGGCAGCTCTTGGCCGCGGCCATCCACGCCGGCTTTTGGCCGTAGAGACGGCACATCCAGGCGAACGTCCAGGCGCAGCGGCCCTGCATCCACACGCTTTTGTCGGTGGAATACACCGCGCCCTGCCGGTCCAGGCAGGTGTACACGCCGCCGTGCTCTTCGTCCATGCCGTGCGCCAGCCAAAAATCCAGGCAGGCATCCAGCTGCCCGCGCACCCAGGCGCGCGCGGCGCGCAGTTTTTCCAGTTCCATTGTCACAAACACCTCTTTCTTGCACAAAGCAGATCCCGGCCCGCAGCCGGGGGAAGGACCTTTGGGAAGGGCAGGCACGTAGGGGCTTCGTTGGGGACGCTGCAGGGCGCCCCCTCATCCGTCAGCCGCAAAGCGGCTGCCACCTATCTCCGGCCTAAGAGCCGCTGCTGCG
>CATXYA010000449.1 GCA_958403605.1 uncultured Oscillospiraceae bacterium | reverse complement strand
GGCGCCAGCTTCGAGACCATCGCGGCCTACGGCCCCAACGCCGCCATGATGCACTACGCCCCCAGTGCCGAGGCGGACACGCCCCTGGCGCCCCACGGCTTTTTACTGGTGGACAGCGGCGGCCAGTACCGGGACGGCACCACCGATATCACCCGCACCTACGCCCTGGGCGAACTGACGGACGAGGAGCGGGAGGATTACACCCTGGTGCTGAAATGCCACATCGCGGCGGCGCGCGCCGTGTTCAAAGAGGGCAGCGCGGGCATGCACATCGACATTCTGGCCCGCGAGACGCTGTGGCGGCGCGGCCTGGATTACCGCTGCGGCACCGGCCACGGCGTGGGCTTTGTGGGCGGCGTCCACGAGGGCCCGCAGAACCTCTCCGCCCGCGGCAAAACGCCCTTTGTGCCGGGCATGACCATCACCGACGAGCCGGGCATCTATGAGGAGGGCAAACTGGGCATCCGCATTGAAAACGAGCTGCTGTGCGTGCCCGTGTGCGAGACGGAGTATGGCAAGTTCTACGGCTTCGAGCCGTTCACCTATTGCCCCATCGACACGCGCCCGCTGAAGCCGGAGCTGCTGACGGACGAGGAAACGGCCTGGCTGAACGCCTACCACGCCCTGGTGCGCAAAGAACTGGCCCCCTACTTGAACGAAGAAGAAAACGCCTGGCTGGCGGCGGCCTGCGCTTCCCTGGCGCGATGAACGTCTGCATCGCTGTTTTATTGGGCTTCGCCCTGCTGGGCGCGCTGGATGAAGGTCTCTCCGGCAAGCTGGGCGTGGCGGAGGAGTTCCGCCGGGGGCTGGCCTCCATGGGGCCGCTGTGTCTTTCCATGGCGGGCATTTACTGTGTGGCCGTCACCGCGCTTTCGGGCGCGGCGGAATCCCTGGCGGAGCTGCCGCTGCCCTTCGATCCCTCGCTGCCCGCGGGCATGCTGCTGGCTACCGACATGGGCGGCTGGGCCTCGGCCAAGGTGCTGGCGTCCACGCCCGCGCTGGCCGTGTTTTCGGGCCTGCTGGTGGCGTCCACCTTGGGCGGGCTCATCAGCTTTGTGCTGCCCGTGTCCCTGGGCGCGCTGCAAAACCATGAGATCATGGGCTTCATGCAGGGCGTGCTGTGGGGCATTATTGCCCTGCCCGTGGGGCTGGCGCTGGGCGGCGCGGTGGCCGGGGTGCCCGCCCTGGCTTTGGTGCAAAACCTGTGGCCCGTGGCGCTGCTGTGCTTGGCGCTGTGTTTGTCGCTGCGCTTTGCGCCCCGGGGCTGCATCCGCGTGCTGGCGCTGGTGGGCGGCGCGGTGCGTTGGCTGGGCATCGTGCTGTTTTGCGTGGTGGTGCTGGGCGTGTTTGTGCCCCGCGCGGCCCTGGTGCCCCAAAGCCTGGTGGAAGAAGTGCTCACCGTCATTTTCAAGATCACCGCCGTGGTCTGCGGGTCGCTGGTCGCCAGCCGCATCGTGTTGGCAAAGTGCGGGCGCTGGCTGGAAAGGCTGGCCCGCCGCCTGGGCGTCAACGAATACGCCGTGCTGGGGCTGCTGGCCTGCCTTGTCTCCAACGTGTCCATGCTGCCGCTGTATGCGCGCATGGACGTGCGCGGCAAGGTGATGAACGCGGCCTTCACCGTGTCCGGCGCCTTTGTGCTGGGCGGCCAGATGGCCTTTGTGTCCAGCGTGGCCCAGGGCCGCGCCGTGGCTGCTTTTTTTGCGGCCAAGCTGGTGGGCGGCGTCCTGGCCGTCTTTTTAGCCAGCTGCTTCACCAAAAACCAGCCCGCGCCGGAGCCCGTCTCCGCCGGGTGACAAGGAACAAGAAAAAGCCCCCCTCGTCAGAGGGGGGCTTTTTGGCGTTCTATCGGGCCTTGCCTCCCTTCGCTGTGTCATCGGCAGTACGTGTCGGCGGCCAATGGCCGCCGCTACGGGAAGCAGGCGCTAATGGCGGCGCGCTGAAAGCCTCCTCAGGGGGAGGCTTTTTCGAAAGAGGAAAGGGGGCGGCCAAATGGCCGCCCCCCTCTTTTTTGCTTTTTCGGGGGCCCGCGGGCCCCAAAAACCACCGAAATTTTGGTTAAGATTACTTAAATTTTCAAAAACGGCGATTTCTCTACTTGAAACGATTGACAAATGCGTGGAGACAGCATACTTTGAAGATGCAACTAAAAACTATCTCGATAGTTAAAATGTTAAAAAATTAGTTGCTAAACTGGAAAAAATTCTATTCCGGCAGGACAGAACCGGCTCTACGAAGGAAGAAAGTAAGGGGATTGCTTCACAGTGGGAAAAGGAGCTGCTGGCCTGTAGGGAATAAAAAAGCGCCGCACACGTCCCGCAGTTTCTGTGCAGGGCCGAGCGGACGGCGTCAACGCTTTCAGTTTCCTTTTGGATAGCAGAATCACCATTTTTAACACCCTCCTGAGAAAAAATTCTTACTTTTGCCCCTCTACGAACCTAACGTACGTGGGCAGTCGATAACTATCGGAGTAGAATTTTCGTTAGGAGGTGTTTTTTATGCCAAAAAATGAAGAAGCGCAAAAAGAAGTATCGGAAAAGGAGGATCACAAAAACCCATTTTCCAAAGCTCTGACCCAGAGCAGAAAGGAGCGAACCCCGTATACCCAGGAGCGA
>CATXYA010000448.1 GCA_958403605.1 uncultured Oscillospiraceae bacterium | reverse complement strand
CCGCCTCATCCTCAAAGATGCGCAGGCCCGCGATCTTCCCGGCCAGCTTGGGGCAGACGGCCGGGGTATCGGTGTCCGACACGCCCAGCAGCACCACCAGCCCCGGGCCGATGGCGCGGCGCTCGCCCCCGTTGATGGTGACGGCGGCGCGGGTGACGCGCTGAATGACTGCTTTCATAAAAAGCTCCTTTTACACGCGCTGCACACTGGTGACGCCCTTGACCTTTTTCAGGCGGGCCACCACCGAATTCAGGTGCTCGGTGTTGTTGATGCCGATGGTGATGGACATGGACGCGCGCCCGTCGGAAAGCTGGCGCGCGGACATGGCGTAGCAGGGCAGGCGCATCTCGTTCAGCAGCACGCTGACGTCCAGCATCAGGCCCGCGCGGTCCAGCGCCGAGATTTCCAGCGAGGATTTGAAGTTCTCCTTCACATCCTCGGCCCAGTGGGCGCGCAGCCAGCGCGCGGCGTCCGGCCCCTGCTGGCCCTGGCGGGCGTTGGCGCAGTCCGCCTTGTGGATGGACACGCCGAACCCGCGGGTGACAAAGCCGATGATAGCGTCGCCGGGCAGCGGGTTGCAGCACTTGGCGAATTTGATGAGGCAGTTGTCCAGCCCCTCCACAATGACGCCCTCGCTGGATTTCGTCTTTTTGATGGGCAGCTGCACCACGGCGGCGGGCGGGGCCGCCTCCCGGGTGAGCTTGGCGTATTCCTCCTTGATGCGCAGCATCAGGCGCGAGAGCTGCAGCCCGCCGTAACCGATGGCGGCGTATAGCTCCTCGGCGGTGTTCAGCCGCTGGCGGCGCGCCATATCGGCCATAAATTCCTCATATTGGCCGTCGGGGATATTGATGAGGTTGCGGCGCATCTCTTTTTCCAGCGCCGCCTTGCCCTCGGCGATATTCTCTTCCTTGCGCTCTTTTTTGAACCAGTTGCGGATCTTGTTTTTGGCCTCGCTGGTGCGCACCAGGTTCAGCCAGTCGCGGCTGGGGCCCTTGTCCTTGGGCCCGGTGATGATCTCGATGATCTCGCCCGTGACCACCTTGTGGTCGATGGGCACGATGCGGCTGTTGACCTTGGCGCCGATCATGCGGTTGCCCACCGCCGAATGGATGGCGTAGGCGAAGTCGATGACCGTGGCGCCCGAGGGCAGATTGATGACATCGCCCTTGGGCGTAAAGGCAAACACCTCTTCGGGCAGCAGCTCGCTTTTGATATCCCGCAGCAGGTCGCCCGCGTCGCCGCTCTCGCGCTGGCTCTCCAGCAGCTGGCGCACCCAGGCCATGCGGTCGTCCAGTTTGTCCGAGGTGACGCCCGCCTTGTATTTCCAGTGCGCGGCCACGCCGTATTCGGCGGTATGGTCCATCTCCCAGGTGCGGATCTGCACCTCGAAGGGGATGCCCTCATGGCCGATGACGGTGGTGTGCAGCGATTGATAGCCGTTGGGCTTGGGCGTGGAGATATAGTCCTTGAAGCGGCTGGGGATGGGCCGGTACATGTCGTGGATGACGCCCAGCGCGTTGTAGCACTCGCTGACCGTGTCCAAAATGATGCGCACGGCGTACACGTCGTAGATCTCCTCAAAGGACCGGTTTTGCTGGTACATCTTGCGGTAGATGCCGTACACGCTCTTGATGCGCTTTTTGATGGTGGCCTTGCCCATGCCGTTTTCCGTCAGGCGCTGGCCGATCTTGTCGGCGATGCCGCTGATGAAGGCCTCCGCGCCCTCGTTTTTCGTCAGATAGCTGCGGATCTCCTCATAGCCCACCGGGTCCAGGTGATGCAGGCTGCGGTCCTCCAGCTCCTCCTTGACGGTGGCCATGCCCAGCCGGTGGGCGATGGGGGCGTACACCTCCATCGTCTCCAGGGCCTTGTCCCGGCGCTTCTGCTCGGGCCAGGCGTCGCTGGTGCGCATGTTGTGCAGCCGGTCACACAGCTTGATGAGCATCACGCGCACGTCCTTCGACATAGCCAGCAGCATCTTGCGCAGATTTTCCGCCTGCTGCTCCTCCACAGAAGAGAATTTCATGCGCGTCAGCTTGGTGACACCGTCCACCAGCAGCGCCACGTCGGCGCCGAATTCGGCCTTCACCTGCTCCAGCGTCGTGCCGGTGTCCTCCACCACGTCATGCAGCAGCGCGGCCACCACGCTGTCCGTGTCCAGGCCCAGGTCCACCACCAGGCAGGCCACAGCCACCGGATGGATGACATAAGCTTCCCCCGAAAGACGGGTCTGCCCCTGGTGGGCGCTCTCCGCCAGGCGGTAGGCCCTGGTGATCTTCTCCAGGTCATAGCTGCGCCCGGATTCCTGCACCGTGCGCTCCAGATCGGAAAAATCCCGCGCGGGCTCCCGCTGCTGCTCCACCAACATTGCTCTCACTCCTCAAAACCGCGCAGTACCGGCGCGGACGAAAGATCTTTTTTTCCGGTGCCCGGCACCACGCGCCACACCTCGGCACCCTGGGCATTCTGCGCCTTTTCCACCAGGCCCAGCTGCTCCAGCGCCGTCAGGGACACCAGCGCCTTGCCGGCGTTTTCCGCGCCCAGCTTGACAAACAGGGGCCGCAGGTCCCGGGCGGGCACGCCGCCGGGGCGCGCGGCGATCAGGCGGTAAAAGGC
>CATXYA010000447.1 GCA_958403605.1 uncultured Oscillospiraceae bacterium | reverse complement strand
GCCCCGTGGCGATGAACAGCAGCGAGACCGGCACGAGCACCAGCAACGCCGCCGCCAGCCGCCAAGAAAGCTCCAGCCCAAGAAACAAGGCCGCGGCAAAGCAGATGGCGCCCTGGCCCAGGGCGATGGGCAGCAGCGGCAGCGAATAGCCCAGCAGATATTCCCACGCCCGCAGCGGCGAGGCAAACAGCCGTGCCAAAAAGGAGCTGCCCCGGTCCGCTGAGACGAGCACCCCCAAAAACATCGCCAAGAAGGATTGGCCGAACACCGCCATGGCGGGCGCGAACTGGCCGACGGTGAACTGTGTGGCCGCCCCGGCCATACCGGGAATACTGCGCATCATCAGCTGCATCATGATCAGCAGCCCCACGGGGAACCCCAGGCCGAACACCAAACTGAGCGGGTCGCGCAGGATCTCTTTTCCGCTGCGCCCGGCAAATACCATCATGCGCATGGCCGCTCCTCCTCCCCCGTCAAATTCAAAAACGCCTCTTCAAAGTCCTGTACCCCGGCAAGCTGTTTCAGCTCTTCCGCCGTGCCCAGCGCCCGCAGCCGCCCGTCATGCAGGACGGCGATATGGTCCGCCAGGGCCTCGGCCTCTTCCAGGTAATGGGTGGTGAGGATGACGGTCACGCGGCCTTTCAGCGTCTCAATGAACCGCCACAGCTCCCGCCGGGCGCGGACGTCCAGGCCCAGGGTCGGTTCGTCCAAAAAGAGGATCTGCGGATCGCTCATCAGGGCCATGGCGATGCTTAAGCGCCGCTGCAGGCCGCCGGAGAGCGTCTGCGCCCGTTCCTTGGCGCGCTCGGCCAAATGAAAGGTTTCCAGCGCCGCCTGCGCCTTGCGGGCGGCGTCCACTTGGGAGGCGCCGTAAAGCCGGGCGATGAATTCCAAATTCTCCCGCACCGTCAGCTTGGGCGCCACCGCCGTCTCCTGAGGCGAGACGTTGAGCAGGCGTTTGCCCGCTTCCGGCTCGCGGACGATGCTGTGTCCCAGCAGCAGCGCGTCGCCGGAGGTGGGCGCCAGCAGCCCGCAGAGCATGCGGATGGTGGTGGTCTTGCCCGCGCCGTTGGTGCCCAGCAGCGCCAGCAGCTCGCCCGCGCGGACGCAGAGGTCCAACCCGTTCACCGCCGTGCGGCCGCGGAACTGTTTTGTCAGGCCCGTCGTTTCAATGGCGTTCATTCCTGCGCGCCCCCCTGCTTGATGAGCTCCTGCAGGGCGGACAAAAACACATCCGCCTTCACCAACGCCAAACCCTGTTCCTCGTCTCCCAGCACCATCAGGCTGTCGCCCGGGCGCATCCCGAAGATCTCCCGCGCCTTTTTGGGAATGACGATCTGTCCCCGGTCCCCCACTGTCACGGTGCCGAACACATGTTTGCCCTTCGGCGCAATGGGAATGCCCTGGACGCCCGGCTCATAGCGGATGAGGTCGTCTACGGTCACCCCGTACAGCTCGGCCAGGGCGATGCAATTTTCCAGGTCCGGCGCCGTCTCACCGGCCTCCCATTTGGCGATGGCCTGGCGGGAGACGCCGACCTTTTCCGCCAGCTGCTCCTGGGAATAGCTGTGGATCTTACGCAGGTAGGAAAGATTCTGAGAAATCATATTTTTCACACCCCTCTCTGCCCTGACTATATCACGGCGGCACGGGCGGCACCACCATCCAAACGTGACAGAAAATGTTGCGTTTGGTTGTCATTTTATCATCTTCTTTTTTCCCTGTCATCTTTTTGCCAGCACTCCCCTTTCCTTTGGCGCGGCCACTTGGTATAATAGAGCCGTCAGAAATTCGGGGGAGGTTTTCAAATGAAAAAGAAGTCCACGATCGCCTGGTGCGTCACGCTGCTGTGCCTGGTGCTCACCGTCGTGCTGTGGTTCGCCATGCAGGGCCAAAAAGCGGAGTACACGCAGGGGATCGCGACAGTGCTCACCTCAAAAACGTCCTATCTGCGGGTGGCGGGCAAAAAGCAGGCCGTCTACAAGATCACCGTTTCCTACGATGGGGAAACGTACGAGCTGGAGAACGCCTACAATTCCTATTCCTACGTCCCCGGCACCAAGACCACCGCGTATCTTGCCAACGGCCATTTGTACGCCAACGAGGCCGGCGTGAACACATCCACGCCCTTGGCGACCGTCTATTTCGTTTTCCTGTTCGGCACGTTCGGTATGGTGATCTTCTCCACGCTGCTGATGAGCCGGGAACAACAGCAGAAAAAAGAACAATCCCCGGCGAAAACGCCGGAGGAAATGATCCGGTGAGGACTATAAATAGGGCGCGCTGCAAATTAGTTTGCGGCGCGCCCTATTTATAGTCAGATTTTTCCAAACATTCCCCCCAAAAAAGAAAAACGCCGCGATTTGCGACGTTTCCAATCGCAGCACAGACAAAAAACAGAGAATTCTATTCCCCGTTTCTTTGCTGTTCGCTTCCTTTATTCCTTTTTCTGTTTTGGACATGATTACACATAGCAGAGCTTTGACAGTAATAGAGCATGAGAGGAATTGACAAAAATCTCTATGCAGCGTATAATAGCATCGATATATATCTTAGTTATTTAAAGAGGGAACGTTATGCCGCCAAAAGTTAAGATACCCAGAGAAGCTATTATTGAAAAAGCATTTG
>CATXYA010000446.1 GCA_958403605.1 uncultured Oscillospiraceae bacterium | reverse complement strand
CCGCGCACGGGGGCACTGCGCCGCCACGGCGGCTGGGGCACCGAGCTGGGCACCTACCTGTGCAGCCGTCACCCGCAGCACATTGCCGGATACGTGGGCAGCGGCCAGGTGGTGAACGGCGCGCTGAACGAGGAGCTGAGCTATGACTTCGCCATGGAACAGGCGCAGAAGGCGGGCGATACCGAGGCGGTGGCGACGCTGGAAAAGATCGGCCGCCCGGTGGACGGCTGTTACCGCGAGGTGTTCAAGGGCATGATGGCCCAGCGCCGCATCATGAAAAAATACGGCGGCCACTCCATGAAGCAGGGCACTTATTGGACAGACACGGCGCTGCCGCTGCTCAAGAGCAAGGAGTTCACCTTCACGGACAAGATCGGCCTGGCGCTGGGGTACAAAAAGTGCCTCACTTACATGTGGCCCACCACGTCCAAGTGCGATTTCCCCAACGAGTCTACCCACTTTGAAATGCCCTATTACATCTTCCAGGGCACCCACGACAACAACACGCCCAGCGCGCTGGTGCAGGCCTATTACGACGCCATCCAGGCGCCGGACAAAGACCTTATCTGGTTTGAGCACTCGGCCCACGGCCCGCTGCGCGAGGAGCCGGAGCGATACAAACAGCTGCTGCGGGAAAAGCTGCTGCAGTGGGTATAAGGAGGAAAAGCGCATGAAAAAAGAACTTTCCACCGCCCGCATGACGGGCCTGTGTTTGGGGGAATTCGCCCGTGCCGTCCTGGGCGGGCTGATCGTCACCTACACGCTGAAATTCTTCAACGTCACCCCGGCCTCGGGCCTGCCGCTGCTGCTGCCCGCGGGCATGATGGGCCTTTTGCGCGGCGTGGGCGTCATTTTTGACGCCGTAACCGATCCCTGGGTCGCCAGCATGAGCGACCGCAGCGCCTCGCCCAAAGGGCGGCGCATCCCCTTTATGCGCTGGGCCGCGGTGCCCTATGCGTTGACGTGCCTGATGATCTTCTTCCCGCCGAAAGGCGAAGTGCATTGGCTCAACATCGTGTGGGTCATCGTACTGCTGCTGGCATATTACATGGCCTCCACGCTCTACTGTGTGCCCTACATGGCCCTGCAGCAGGAGATCGTCACCGACACCCGGCGGCGCGTGTTCTTCTATACGCTGAACTCGCTGATGTTCGTGCTGGGCAGCGCCGTCATTTATGCGCTGCCGGTGATGGTGGGCGGCTTCAAGGGGGCGGGCATGGAGCCCGTGTGGGCCTGGCGCGCGGCGCTGGGCATCTTCGCCGCCATCGGCGCGGTGTGCGCGCTGGTGCCGTCCTTCCTCGTCAAGGAGCGGGACTATGTGGAGGGCAAGTCCTGCTACATGCCCTTGCTGCAAAGCCTCAAAACCACGCTGGCCTATAAAAACTTTGCCGTCATGACGGTGGGCTACCTCATCATGCAGGCGGGCTTTGCCTTCTTCAACGGCGCGCTGCTGTTCTACGTGGATACGCTGTTGGGCCTCAACGAAAGCTTTGCCACCATCGTGCTGGCCATCAGCATCGTGGTGGGCATCTGCACCTATCCGCTGGTGAACCTGCTGGTGCGCAAGGTGGGCAAAAAGCCGCTGCTGCTGACGGCCTGCGGAATGTATGTGTTCATCTATCTGGGCATTTATTTTTACGAGCCCATTGCCCGGGCCATCAGCACCCAGCCCATGGCCGCCGGCTTTTTGGCCTCGTTGGCCGGGGAGGGCGCCATGGCGGGCGACGTGGCCGTGGCCATCCTCATCGGTGTGTGGGTGGCCTTTCCCATCGCCTGCACCAATATCCTGCCGCCCTCGGCCTTCGCCGATATGGCGCAGTACGACCGCATCAAGACCGGGCAGGACCGGGCGGGCATGTTTGTGGCGGCGCGGCAGTTCGTCACCAAGCTCTCCCAAGCAGGGGTGACGGCCATCGTGTCGTACACCATGTATCTGGGGTCCACGGACAGCTATCCCACCCAGGGCGGCGTGCGCGCCACCGCGCTCATCGCCGCGGTGTGCCTGGTGTTCGCCGTCATTGTCTACATGTTCTATAATGACCGGGAAGTGGTCACGTTCATCGACGAGTGGAACGCGGCGCACAAGAAGGCGGACGCCAAAGCTTCGCAAAAAGCATAACTGCGGAGGATATCATGATCCATTACATCAATGACGATCAAGAACTAAAAGCGGCTGTTTTTATTGAAATGGCAAACCAAGTATGGCCCGGCGACTATGATCCGCAGCGGATGCAGAATGCCATCGACAAAACGCTCAATATTACAGCGTGGGACAACGGGAAGTTGGTAGGCTGTATCCGGGTGTTGAGTGACGGCTACCTTTTTGGCACGATCTCAGAGATCCTCGTCCTGAAAGAATATCAAAAACAGGGCATTGGCACGGAGCTCATGCGGCGCGCTGTCGAAGCATCGCCGACCTCCTTGTTTTTCGGCGCGCAGCCGGAGGCGGAAGGTTTTTATGAAAAATTGGGATTGGAGCGGTCACTGCAGTCTTTTAGCGTAAAAAAGAAAAAATAATAAAAAACGCCAAGGCGCCTCTTTTCGGGAGGCGCCTTGGCATTTTCGTGAAGATCAGTACCGCATGAAGCCGCTCAGTTCGCTTTCATTGGTATAGCCGGCGGCGAACGCTTTGGCGTG
>CATXYA010000445.1 GCA_958403605.1 uncultured Oscillospiraceae bacterium | reverse complement strand
AGCTCTTCATAGAACAGCGCCTCGTCGAAGGGCAGCTCCACCGGGCGGCCCAGCCAGCTGGACAGGTGCATGGCGTTGGACAGGGTGAGGCCCTTGATACCCTCGCTGCCCGGCGCCACCAGCGGCGCGCCCGTGCGGATGGCGGCGGTGAAATTGGCCGTCACATGCTGGTGCTGGATGCCCCATTGGTCGGGGATGTCGTAGACGGTCTCGTCGTACAGGCGGGAGGCACCGCCCTCGCCGCGCACCAAGTTGCGCACGTCGGCAAAGGTGAGCTCGGCGTTCAGCGCTTCCTCGGGCTGGTGCAGGATGCGCACCGTGGCCTTCTGGCTGTTTTCAATGACGATCTTTCCCTTGTTGCCGAACAGCTCCAGCCGGTCCGTGCCCAGGATGTCGTGGGTACAGGTGACGAAAACGCCCGTGGCGCCGTTGGGGTAGGTGAACGTGGCCAGCACGTCGTCCTCCACGGTGATCTTGCGGTGGGAGCCGTACTGCAGATGCGCGCTCACTGTTTGGGGCAGGCCGCAGATCCATTGCAGCAGGTCGATCTGGTGCGGGGCCTGGTTGGCCAGCACGCCGCCGCCCTCGCCCTCCCAGGTGGCGCGCCAGGCGCTTTGATCGTAATATTTCTGCGGGCGGTACCAGGTGGTGATGATCCAGTTCACGTGGCGCAGCTCGCCGATGGCGCCGCCGGACACAAGCTCCTGTACCTTTTGATAGAGAGGGTTCATGCGCTGGTTGAACATCATGCCGAACACCAGCTCCGGGTGCCGGGCGGCGGTCTCGTTCATCTCGCGCACCTTGCTGGTGTAGACGCCAGCGGGTTTTTCCACCAGTGTGTGCAGGCCCTGCTCCAGCGCGTCGATGGCAATGACCGGGTGCAGATAATGGGGCGTGGCGATGATGACCGCGTCCACCAGGCCCGAGGCCAGCAGCTTGTGGTATTCGTCGAATACCGCCACGCCGGGCAGCGCCTCGGCGGCCCAGGCGCAACGGTCCTCGGCGATGTCGCACACCGCCGCCACCTTGGCGCCCTCCACCAAACCGTCCCGCAGCCATTGGGCGTGGTTGGAGCCCATGGTGCCGATGCCGATAATGCCGAATCTTACGTCTTCCATTAGAAAACCTTCCTTCCTTGCGGGGCCGCAGGGCGGCCTTTTGTGGTGCTTCTTTCATTCCAGTATAAAAACTTGTATACAAGTTGTCAATCCTGCTTGCACTTTTTGTCGACTATGTGCGAGTTCATGCTCCATATTTTAGTAAATCCGCACAAAAATAGGCGGCATTTTCCGGAAAACAGGGAAGGATACGGTCCGCCCGCCGCTTGACAAGCGCCTTTTGTCCGCCTATGATGAGTCCAACAACAAAGGGGGGACTGGCCTGTGGAATACAACTTTGACGAAGTGATCGAGCGGCGGGGCACCGGCAGCGTCAAATGGGACTGCAGCGAAAACCGGATGCGCATGCTGAAGCGCACGGAGCCCTTTGGCCCGCGCACCATCCCTTTGTTTCTGGCGGATATGGATTTTGCCTGCCCGCCGCCCGTGCTGCGGGCGGTGGCCGCTGTGGCGGACCAGCGCATCCTGGGTTACACCTCTGTCGACCGCCTGCCGGCCTACCACCAGGCGGTGCAGCGCTGGTTTTTCTGCCGCTATGGGTGGGAGATCCGCAAGGAAGAGATCTTGTATACCAGCGGTACCGTCCAGGCCATTGCCGCCGCGGTGCGCGCCTGCACCGCGCCCGGTGACGGCGTGGTGGTGATGCGCCCGGTGTACGGGCCGTTTTTTGAGGCGGTGACGGCCAATGGACGGCATGTGGTGGACTGCCCGCTGCGGGAGGCAGACGGCCTTTATACCATGGACTTCCCCCGGCTGGAAGCGCTGCTGCAGGACCCGCGCACCACATTGGTGCTGCTGTGCAGCCCGCACAACCCCGTGGGGCGCGTGTGGACGCGGGAGGAATTGGAACGGCTGGGGTCCCTGTGCGTCCGCGGCGGTGCGGCGCTGGTGAGCGACGAGGTACACTGCGATATCCGCCGTGCGGGCGTGACGCACACGCCCGCGCCGATGGCCGTGCGGGACTGCCCCGTCATCACGCTGACCTCGCCCAACAAGCCCTTCAACCTGGCGGGCGTGCAGTGCGGCAACGCCATCATCCGCGACGAGGCGCTGCGGCAAAAATTCCGCGCCGCCCTGGGGCACTGTATGCCCACGCCCTTCGCCCCGGCGGCGCTCATCGCCGCCTACACCGAATGTGACGATTGGTGGCGGCAGATGAACGCCTATGTGGACGGCACCATCGATCTGGCGCTGGATCTGATCCGCCGCCGCATGCCGGGGGTGCGCTGCCAAAGACCCGAGGGCACGTATCTGCTGTGGCTGGACCTGCGGGGGCTGGGCCTGTGTGCCGGCGAGGTGCACCGGCGCATTTATGATGCGGCGGATGTCATTTTGGAAAACGGCGCGGACTTCGATCCCGCCGCCGGCGCGCTGTTTGAGCGCCTGTGCGTGCCCGCCCCGCGCGCCCGGGTGCTGGAGGCGCTGGAGCGCATCGCCGCAGCGCTGGAGCAGGGAGGGTGAGTGGGCGCCCCCTCATCCGCCTCAAAGAAAAAGACGGCACCTATCTCCGGCCTAAGAGCCGCCGCTTTGCGGCGGTTG
>CATXYA010000444.1 GCA_958403605.1 uncultured Oscillospiraceae bacterium | reverse complement strand
TGGAAAAGGCGGCGTCCCGAAGTTGGGACGCCGCCTTTTGATGATCATTCGGTCGGTTTTTCCTCGTGCTGCGTGGCGCGCAGCTCGAAGTGGATAAGGAAGCTGAGCAGAGCGCGCAGCAGGATGACCGCACCTAAGATCAGCAGCTCGCTCATCTGCCGCACCAGCACCGTTTTCAAGATCTCCGCCGCCATTTTGAATTCCAGCCCGGTGGCAAGGCCGCTGGCCAGATGGAACTGCAGGGCGAATTCCTTGTGACGAAACGTGTTTTGCAGATATTCCCAAAAGGCACTGACGGCGCTCCACGCCACCACAAAAATGCCCATCAATTCCAGCACCCCAATGATGGGGGGTAAAATGAGTTCGATCAGGTCCTCAAACACACGGCATCCCTTCCTTTTCCCAAGTGTCTCCATTATAGCGGAATTTCATACGGAAGGGAAGAGGGCTTACTGCGGCGCGGCAAATTGCTGTGACAGCACCTTGCGCCACTGGGCCAAGCTGTTGCCACGGTAATCGTTCCACTGCGCTTCTATTTCCGCGGGGGCGGGCGGCAGCAGTTCACCCTGCCAGAGAAGTGTAGGCGGGGCGGAATCAAATATTTTAGAATAATGAAGCGAGAGGAAATCCGTTTGTGGAAGGTCATAGACCGCAGGGTCAAAAATATAGGTGTACACCGCCGGGGAGGCCTGTGCACCGCGCGCGCATTCTGCCAGATAATTGAAAAGAGAAGTGCTAAAGGTGAGACTGATATTGCCGTTGATATCCACCATATCAGAGTTCGTGCGGAATGGTAGATCAGCAGCGGAATAAGGCGGGTCTACAGAAAGTTCAGCATAGATTTTCCCCGAAGAAAGACGGCAGATGGTTTCGACATGGACACTTTCGGGCGGGATGCTCAAGATGCTTTGCAGTGAGAAACCGAACAAGCAGCCCACCAAAAGAAAGACCCAAATCAAGTTGCCGGCAAGATAGCCGCGCAGCCGTTTGAGATAACGGACCTCGGCGGGCGGAGCCGGCGGCGGGGGCAGGGGATGCTGCATCGCCTCACAACTGGCGCGGCAGACCTCGCAGGTCTGCAAATGGGTTTGCACATACGCCGAAGTCTCGGAGCAGGTGAGGCCGTCCACATAGCTGGGCAGCAGGTCCTGCACCAGCAGGTGTTCATTTGGTTTCATGTTTGATCCGCTCCTTTCCGCGGTAAAAGGTGACGCGCGCCCAGTTTTCGCTTTTGCCTAAAATCTCGCCGATCTCGGCGAAGGAGAGCTCGCCCGAAAGGCGCAGGTGCATCACGTCCCGGGTGGCGGCGTCCAGGCCCTGGATGCGGCGGTAAAGCTCCACCCGGTCCAGCCGCCGCTCGGTGCTTTCGGCAAGATCGTCTTCGGAGGCCAGAGAAGTTAACCAATCGTCGGACACGGGCACGGCTTTTTTGCGGCGGCATTGATCGGCCCACAGCCGCCGCCCGATCTGGAACAGCCAGGCCTGGACGTTTTGGCCGCCGTCATAGCGGTCTGCGGCGCGCACGGCCCGGTAGAAGGTCTCGGCGGTGAGGTCCTCGGCGTCGTGGTGATCGCCGCACAGGCTGTATAAGTAGCGGTACAGGCTTTGAGCGTATTGGGCGTACAAAGCCGCCATCGGGTCTGTGGCCACGGCGCGTCACCTCCCTTCACCAAGCAGTACGCGGCAGCGGGCGTTTCGTTACAAAAAAGCTGCGGAGCCATTTCCAAAATGAGTCTGCTCTCCCGCGGAACGCCGGGGACGGCGTTCCCTACAGGCCTTGAGAGGGGGCTTTGCAACAAGACAGGCCGTCCTGCGTTACCACAAGACGGCCTGTGAGAAATTCACTTCAAATGCGCGGTCACATAGTCCGCCGGCACGTCCATGCGCACGGCGATCTGCTCGACCGTCATCCCGGAGGCGGCGAAGCGGCGGCACACGGCGCCGATGCTTTCGCCCACCTCGATGATGTGGCCGTCGGGGTCGAAAAAACGCACGGCGCGCTGGCCCCAGGGGTGCTCTTTCACCGGATGGACGAGCCGCAGGCCGGGATAAGCGGCCAGCTTGGCGGCAAAAGCGTCGAACTCCGGCTCCTCAAAGTACAATTCGGCGTCACAGCCGCCGAAGGCGAGCTCCGCGGGCTGCTTATCTAGGAACCCGGCCCAGCTGTCGGCGGTCTGGAAGCAGAAGCCGCCGGTCAGCGTCACATTGGTGCCGAAGTCCAGGATCACGTCCTGGCCCAGCACATCGTGATAAAACTGTAAGGAGCGCTGCAGGTCCCTGACGGCCAGCAGCGGCTGTTTGTATTCCATAAAGGCCTCCTAGGGGCGCTGCGCCCCGTTTACTTTTTCTTCGGCGCCGCCAGCAGCGGCTTGAGGAACTGGCCGGTGAAGGAATTCTTGTTTTTCGCCACCTGCTCCGGCGTGCCCTGGGCGACGATCTTGCCGCCGCCGCTGCCGCCCTCGGGGCCGAGGTCGATGAGATAGTCGGCCCGCTTGATGATATCCAGATTGTGCTCGATGACGATGACGGTATTGCCCGCCTCCACCAGCTTGTCCAGCACCGTCACCAGCTTGTGCACGTCGGCCACATGCAGGCCGGTGGTGGGCGCGTCCAGGATATACACCGTCTGCCCCGTGCCGCGCCGCCCCAATTCCAGCGCCAGCTT
>CATXYA010000443.1 GCA_958403605.1 uncultured Oscillospiraceae bacterium | reverse complement strand
AACTCCTTGCCTTTTTGCACCGCCAAGCGATATTCACCGTTCTGTTGCCGCAGCTTCTGTAAAGCGTAATCCATCCGCTCATTGAGAAAACCTGTCACGTGTTCTTCCATCTTGGTTCCCCTTTCTGACAGTGCCGGCCATGCTTGCAAGGAAATGCGGCGTATGCTACAATATTTACGCGGCATCTGCCTTCGGGCATGTGTCGGCGGTGGGAAGCGGCGTGTGCCTCGGTCGGGTCTGCGCCGCTTCTTTACTTTTTGAGGCTTTCGTAAACAGAATCGATCCCTTTGCGCACAACTTCTGATTTGCTCAGATGCAACGTTTCCGCTGCTTCCTCCAGCTTTTGCGCCGTGCCGTTGTCCAACCGGACCCGGAACATCGTGTCTTTGGGATCCTCTGTCGGTCGCCCTCTTTTCTTTTTTTCGCTGATATGCTCGTCCTCCTTTCTGTAGCGACAATACAATTATACATTGTGTAGCAACAAAAATCAACTGCTTTTTTAAAATAAGGACCTGTGAAAAAGATTTCTCGTCTTTTCCACAGGTCCTTTTTCTGTAATGCTTTACTTTTTCCCCGCGCACCAATCCTGGTACGCCTGCCAGCGGGCGCGCACACGGTCTTCGCCCAGCAGGTGCAGGATGGAGTAGAGGTCGGGCGAATTGGTCTGCGCCGTCACCAGATAGCGCAGCATGCCGCAGATGGCCCCGAAGTGGCCCTTGTAGGCCTCGGGATTTTTCTTGTACTCCTTCGTCTCGGCGGCGTAGCCGTACTTGGGCGCAAATTCCTTCACCTTCGCCATCCAAGTGGCCGCGTCGTCCGCCGGATCGTACACGTTGGCAAAATAATCGACCAAGATCGCCGTGTCGATGAGGGAGGCATCCTCCCAGGGCGTGCCGAACAGCTCATCATAGAGGTACCACAGCTGCGTTTTGATGTCGCCGTATACGGCGATATCCTTGCGGGGCTTGGGCTTCTCCCGGTCGATATTCAGCGCCGCCACTGAGTATTTTTCATCGCGAGTATACAATTTGTAGAATTCCGGGTCATATTCCCGCAGGAACGGCAGACTGCGGTCGTACAGGTCCTGCGCTTTCAGGCGGCTGAGATAGCTCTTGGAGATATTGTACAGCTTCGCCAGGTCGTAAATGGCGCCCGCCTTGCCGATCTTGTTGAACTGGAACGTGAAGTCGCCGATCTCCTTGTCCGGGTTCTGGGCGTACCACTCCTCGAAATCGCTGTTGCAGATGGTGGCGAGATACAGCAGGATCGACTCGGTGGGCATGCCGGTCTCGAAGTAATAGCTGATGGCACATTCCGGGTCCTTGCGTTTGGAGAGCTTGCGCGTGCCGCCGTCCTCATTTTTCATCAGCGGGGCGATGTGGGCGTATTTCGGCACCGGGAAGCCAAAGGTGCGGAACAGCTGCAGATGGATGGGCAGCGAGGCGATCCACTCGTCGCCGCGGATGACGTGAGTGGTGCGCATCAGCGTGTCGTCCACCAGATGGGCGAAATGGTAGGTGGGGAAGCCGTCGCCCTTCATGATGACGATATCCAGGCAGTTTTCCGGCACGGTCAGCTTGCCCTTGATCTCGTCGCGGAAGGTCTCTTTTTTGGCCGGGTCGCCCTGGCTTTTCAGCCGCACGATGTAGGGCTCACCCGCCTGGATGCGCGCCGCGGCCTCGCCGGGCGTCAGGTCCCGGCATTTGGCGTATCTGCCCCAGTAGCCGATGATGGGCTCCTTGCCGGCCTCCTGTTTGGCGCGGATGGCCTCCAGCTCCTCCGGGGTGCAGAAGCAGGGATACGCCTGCCCGCGGGCCACCAGATGCTTGACAAAGGCGTCGTAGATCTCCTTGCGGTGCGTCTGGATATAGGGGCCGTAGGCGCCCTGCTCCGCCGTCTCGCTGACAGGGCCTTCGTCGAACACGATGCCGAATTTTTTGAGGTCGTCGATGATGAGCTGGATGCCGTTTTCCACGGTGCGCTTGGTGTCGGTGTCCTCGATGCGCAGATAGAACACGCCCTCTGTCTGCTTGGCAAAGGTGCGGGACACAAAGGCCGCGTATAGGGCGCCCATGTGGATGAAGCCCGTGGGGCTGGGGGCATAGCGCGTCACCACCGCGCCCTCGGGCAAGTCGCGGGGGCCGTATTTTTCCAGATAATATTCGATAGGCTGTCGGACGTTCGGGAACATCAGGTCCGCCAATTCAGTGTGCGTCATGATCTCTCCTCTTTCTTCCTAGAGTCTGTTTTAAAACCGTTAAAACAAACTCTGATCTGCATTTCTTAGTATAGCGTCTCGCCCGCTCCACCGCAAGCGCCGCGGCTATTTTTCCAGCAGATATTCCACCGTGTCCCGCAGGCGGCCCCGGCTGTCCCGGAAGGGGGCCGGGCGGATGAAGGGCGCCCGTACACGTTTCCCATTTTACCACAAAACCGGCCCCGGCAAAAGCCGGGGCCGGTCCCTTGTCAGGTTCCCATTTTTTCGGTGGCGGCGGTCTACGTCCAGACCGCGAACTCTTCCTCCGTGGCCAGCACCTGATGGGTGCCGTCCACCAGATGGCTGGTGCCCGCGTTGTAATCCACGCCCGCGGCCTTGTAATCATAGCTGACGGCGCGGCGCTGTTTTTTCACGTCCGGGTTGGGATGCGGGATGGCCGAAAGCAGGC
>CATXYA010000442.1 GCA_958403605.1 uncultured Oscillospiraceae bacterium | reverse complement strand
TCCCGCTGCTGGCCCTGGTCATTACGCTGCCCTACATGCTGTGGCAGTATAAAAAGTTCGGTTCGATCCCCCTGCTGCGCACGGCGGTGGTGTATTCCTTCGTGCTCTACTGTATGACGGCCTATTTCCTCGCCATTCTGCCCCTGCCCGACCCGGTGGACGTGGCCCAGCGCACCGGCCCGGTGCTGAACCTGCTGCCCTATGAGGGCGTCCTCAAGGTTTTGCAGGGCAAGGTGCTCACCTCCCCGTCCACCTATTGGGCGCTGCTGCGCTCAGAGGCGTTCCGCGAGAGCTTTTTCAATGTCTGCATGTTCTTCCCGCTGGGGGTCTATCTGCGCTATTATTTCCGCCGCAACTGGTGGCAGACGGTGCTCGTCGGCTTTTGCTGCAGCCTGTTTTTGGAGCTGACGCAGCTCACGGCGCTGTACGGCATCTATCCGCGCCCCTACCGCCTGTTCGATACCACCGACCTGTGTAACAACACCTTCGGCGCGCTGATGGGCTATTGGGTGGCGCCGCTGCTGTGTTTTTTCCTGCCCACGCGGGAACAGCTGGACCGCCGCGCCTATCAGCGCGGCCAAAAGGTCCCGTTTTTGCGGCGGACACTGGCGCTGGGCCTGGATTGGGCCATTTTGGCCGTGGCGTATCTGGGTGCCAAAACGCTGGCCGTCCGCCTGCTGCCTGCGGTCCACCGCCTGCAATGGCTGAAGCTGGTGCTGTACGCCGCCGGTGTTTTCCTTTATTTTATCCTGCTGCAGTGGTTTTTCCACGGCCGCACGCCTGGCAAGGCATTTTTGCACCTGCGGCTGGTCACCAACCAGGGGACCCGGCCCCATTTCTGGCAATATCTTGTGCGCTACGGGCTGTTCTATGGCCTCATTCTGCCCTCTCCCGCCTATGCGATGCTTTGCCTGGACGCCGCCGTCACGTCGGAATGGGCGGTGCCGCTGGCGGGCGGTATGGTGGGCGCGGCAGTGTTTGCGGCCATCATCTGCGTTTTTGCTGCCGGCACGCTCTCCAAGCTGCTGGGCAGCGAGCACGAATACCTGTACGGGCGCATCAGCCGCACCAAAAACATCAGTACGCTGGCGATTCCCGCGCAGGCGAAAGAAAACACCGAAACGCCGGAAACACCGCTCTCATGAGCGGTGTTTCCGTTTGACACTTTATTGACAAAGTACGCAAAAAAAGTTAAGATGTTTTTGTATACTTTGAGCCAATTTTTTGAGAGGGGTTGTTTGTTTTGGGCAAAACACTGGCGCAGAAGATTTTGGCGCAGCACCTGGTAGACGGCACGCCTGCCCCAGGCAATGAGATCGGCCTGCGGATCGACCAGACGCTGACCCAGGATGCCACGGGCACGATGGCTTATCTGGAATTCCTGGCCATGGGCATTCCCCGGGTAAAAACGGAATTGAGCGTGGCTTATGTGGATCACAACACGCTGCAGAGCGGCTTCATGAATGCGGACGATCACCGCTTTATCCGCACGGCGGCCAAAAAGATCGGCGTGCGCTATTCCCGCCCCGGCAACGGCATCTGCCACCAGGTCCATCTGGAGCGGTTCGCCAAGCCCGGCAAAACGCTGATCGGCTCCGACAGCCACACCCCCACCGCGGGCGGCATCGGCTGCCTTGCCATGGGCGCGGGCGGCTTGGACGTGGCCGTGGCCATGGGCGGCGGCGCATATTATATCCCCTATCCGAAAATCACGCTGGTGCGCCTGTCCGGCCAGCTGCAGCCCATGGTGAGCGCGAAAGATATCATCCTGGAAGTACTGCGTCTGCTGAGCGTCAAGGGCGGCGTGGGCAAGGTCATCGAATACGGCGGCGACGGCGTCGGGACGCTGAGCGTACCCCAGCGCGCCACCATCACCAATATGGGCGCCGAGCTGGGTGCCACCACCTCGATCTTCCCCTCGGACGAGGTCACCCACGCCTTCCTGGCCGCCCAAGGCCGCGAGGAAGACTATGTGGAGCTGGGCCCGGATGCGGACGCCGTATATGACGAGGTCGTGGAGATCGACCTGTCGGCGCTGGAGCCGCTGGCCGCCTGCCCGCACAGCCCTGATAATGTGAAGCCTGTCAAGAGCCTGGGCATGACGAAGGTGGACCAGGTGTGCATCGGCAGCTGCACCAACTCCAGCTACACCGACCTGATGACGGTGGCCCGCATGCTCAAGGGCCGCACTGTCTGCCCCGAGACCAGCCTGGTGATCGCACCGGGCAGCCGCCAGGTGCTGTCCATGCTCAGCCAAAACGGCGCCCTGGCCGACCTTATCAACGCGGGCGCCCGCATTTTGGAGAGCGCCTGCGGCCCCTGCATCGGCATGGGGCAAAGCCCCAACTCGCAGGGCATTTCCCTGCGCACCTTCAACCGCAATTTTGAGGGCCGCAGCGGCACCGCGGACGCGGGCGTCTATCTGGTGAGCCCCGAGACAGCCGCCGCCAGCTGCCTGTCCGGCTACGTGACCGACCCGCGCACCCTGCCCCCCATCGAGCCCGTGGCGCTGCCCACGGCCTTCCCCATCAACGACAATATGATCGACCTGCCCGCCGCCGAACAGGAAGCGGACGCCGTGGAGGTGCTCTATGGCCCGAACATCCAGCCGCTGCCAGTGGCCAAGCCCCTGACGGATACCATGGAGCTGCCCTGCCTGCTGAAGGTGGGCGAC
>CATXYA010000441.1 GCA_958403605.1 uncultured Oscillospiraceae bacterium | reverse complement strand
CCTGGTGCTTCGGCTTGCTGGCGGTCACGTCCAGTTCGTCCACCTCAATGGCCTGCAGCTGGAACGGGACCAGCCCCTGCTTGGTGTAGCGGTAAAGGAACAGCAGGCCGCCGTCCACCTTTTTGCGGTCTACCGCCATACGCAGCATTTGGTTGAAACTCTGTTCGCCGGTCACGTCGCAGTTTCTGGCCTTGCACCATTGGCGCCATGCCTTTTCCAGCTTTTCGTCCAGTTCGTCGTTGCCGGTTTTAGCCTGGAGGGTGTAGCCCTTGCCCACCACGTTGCGCTTGTATGCGTGGAGGATAGACTGGGCAATATCACTGTTGCGCTCCAGGTCACGGGCGCGGGCGCGTACCACGTCGCGGCTGAAACGGTCCGTAACCTCCGCGCTTTCGTTGTGTACCCGCCACCCGGCATTTAGGCGTCCATACCCTGCGGCGTCATATCCGCGCAGGATCTCCAGCTGCTGCCGCCATGCCTCGCGCTCACAGGCGCGGCGCGGGGAAACAGCGGCCACAATTTTGTCAAAGGCTCCCATGGTTACCTCCCGTCAAAGAACGCCACAAAGGTGCGATCCAGCAGGCAGTTGTCCGTCCCGCTGTCGATCTGCGCCTCCAGGTCGTCACGAATGGCTTTCAGCTGGGCCAGGTCCGCCCGCGTCAGGGATCGGCTGCCGATCTTGTATGACTGGCCGCCGGCCAGAACGGCGGAAATGGCGCTGTTTACCTGCTCCAGCATTTCAGCCGCTTTTGTGTTTGTACTCATTTGGTGGCCTCCTGTCAGATCCATGTGTCATTTTGGTTGATCCAGTTTTCTTCCTGGCTTTGTCGCGGTTCCTGCTTGGCCGGTTTCCGCGGCTCCGGTGCCGCCGCCTGTCCCTCCACGCTTTTCAGGTACAGGGACCGGACGCCCATAACGTCCGCCGCCGCGGCTGCGTACACCTCGCAGTCCAGGTAATGGTTGTCAGCGTGGGAGGATTTCAGCACCCATTTCTGGACCTCTTTCCCGCCGGATCGCTCGGTTACCTTGTGTTCCGCCGTTACCTGTTCGGCGTATTCCATGTCGCAGTCCTTGTAAACCTGCCAGGAACCTGTCCCGTTCGGCTTCCGCATACGGGCTGCGATCTGGTCTTTATACTTGCCGCCGTCCACCAGTACCAGGGTCATGCCGTGGGCCTTGCTGCCGGCCTTATTGACCACGGAAAGGCGGTAATGGGACAGCATGGTGCTGGTGCCCTTGCATGGCAGCACCCAGTCCGAATTGATGGCGCAGAACTCGTAAACTTCGTCGGTCTGGTCGCCGCTGTCCATCAGGGCCAGGTTGACCATGGCCGTGTCGCCGTTCGGCAGGGAAAACTCCACGTTCATGGCCTTTTCCACCTCTGCCATGGAAAGCGCCTGCCCGTGGGCCACGTTCTGGCTGGTCATGTAGTCGCCCCATGCGCGGATTGTCCAGTACAGGCAATTTTCCTGTACGTCGATCCCGCCGGTAATTAGCTTCGTCCATGGCGGCAGCGTCCACTCCGGCGTTTCCGTCTGCCGCTCCATGACCAACTCCGCGTTGGTTTTCAGCTTCGTGTCCTCCCATGGCTCCGCCAGCCAGCTGTTGGTGAAGTTGTGCAGCAGTTCCGGGTCGTCTTTGCTCCGCATGAACTCCCGCGCAATATCGGAAAAACGGGTGAACGGGGAATACAGGGTGTTCAGCCAAAAGGCCACGCTTTTGGGGTTCTTCGTCCGTTGCTTCACAGCCTGCCAGCGGCCAGCCCGTAGCATTTTCCCCTTGTCCTGATCCGTAATCACGGCCCCGCAGGCTTGGCACACATACACGGCCATTTCTGCCCGGTCTGTGTTCTCCGGTACGTCGTCCTTGCTGGGCCATTTCAGGCACCCGAATTTCAGTTCTATGTACTGCCCACAATGCGGGCACGGGACAAAGTAATGCTTTTCAGCCTCCGCCGCCTCTTTGGCTTTCCAGATATGGCCCGTTTTCAGGGTGGGGGTGGAGGCCATAAAGATTTTGCGGTTGAAAAAGGTTTTTGTGCGCTCTCGCGCCAGGGAAACGGGGTCGGCCTCTTTCTTGGACGCGCCCGGAAACTTGTCCACTTCGTCCATGAAAAGGTTGCGTATATTCGTACTGGCCAGATCCGCCGGGCTGTTCGCGCCTGTCAGGTACACGATCATGTCGGAAAACTTTAGCGCCAGTTTCTTGCTGTCGTTCTTCCGCCACTTATCGGCCAGAACCTTGCAGCTTCTCACCATTGGCTCCAGCTTGCTTTCCGTGGTGCGCTCCGCCAGGTCGTCCGACGGGTAAACCACCATGGTTGGGGCCGGGTCCTGGGCGATCAGGCTGCCCAGCATATTCTCCATGGCAGACGTGCCGCCCACCTGGGTGGGCTTCACGAACACGATTTCCTCCACCGTATCGTCGGAAAAGGCGTCCATAATCTCCACCAGGTACGGGGTCACGCTGTTGCTCCAGGGGCCTGGGATCGCGTTGCCGTCCGGCAGTATGCGGTATTTCGCCGCCCACTCCGAAACCGTCAGGCGCTCCGCCGGGCGCAGCACCTGAATGGCGTTATAGATCCACGGCGGCACGGTATAGGGTTCCTGCTTGTATTTCCTCATGGCGCCGCGTCCTCCCGCTCCTCCATGATCGCGCCGTCAGAGAACGCGGCC
>CATXYA010000440.1 GCA_958403605.1 uncultured Oscillospiraceae bacterium | reverse complement strand
CCAGATACATTTGGATGAGGCCCAGCAGCGCCGTGCTGGCCAGCGGCAAAACGGCGGTGGAATAGAAATACCGTGTGGTGATGCTTTTGCGCACGGGCGGCGCCTCCTTGTGTCACTTCTGTGGGGAGACAGGGCTCAGTCTCCCACCTCGAATTTATAGCCCACGCCCCAGACGGTCTTCAAATTCCAGTTGCCGCCCGCGCCCTCTAATTTTTCCCGCAGGCGCTTGACGTGCACGTCGATGGTGCGGGAATCGCCATAGTACTCGAAGCCCCACACCTCGTCCAGCAGTTGGTCGCGCGTGAACACGCGGTTGGGGTGGCTGGCTAAGTAATACAGCAGCTCCAATTCCTTGGGCGGGGCCTCCACCACCTTGCCGTCCACCTTCAGCTCATAGCGCGTCAGGTCCACCGAAAGACCGTCGTAGGTGATGACGCCCTCCGCCTGGCCCGCTTCCGCGGGCGCGCAGCGGCGCAGCACCGCCTTGATGCGCGCCACGATCTCCTTGGCGTCAAAGGGCTTCACCACGTAGTCGTCCGCGCCCAGCTCCAGGCCCAGCACCTTGTCGAAGGTCTCGCTCTTGGCCGTCAGCATGATGACGGGCGTGTTGTCCTTGGCGCGGATGCGCCGGCACACCTCCCAGCCGTCGATGCCGGGCATCATGATGTCCAGCAGCACCAGGGTGGGCTTTTCCTTTTCAAACAGCGCCACGGCGGCCTCGCCGTCGTGGGCCATGCACACGTCGTAGCCCTCTTTTACCAAATACAGCCGCAGCAGCTCGCAGATGTTCTTGTCATCGTCCGCGATCATGATCTTGGCGTTTGCCATGAAAAAACACTCCTTCCCAGCAGACGGCTTCCAAAAGCCGTCCAAATCCAGTATATCGTATAATTATGGACAAAAAAAGTCCCTCTTGGGGCTTTTTACCGAAAAAAAGCCTCAAGAGGGGACACCTCCTTTTGATGGCCGCCTGTTACGCAAGGGAGACAAAAAGGCTTTGCGTTCAGCGGCTTTCAGAAATGGCTGTAACAGAGCACCATATTTTCAAGAAAATTGATTGCTATTATTCGTGTGCCCCTATATATTTATAAGCAACAAGCATGAAAAGAAATAGCGCAACGCCACAAGCCGCTCAAAGATGGAGCGGTTCAAAAACCGGCGATCTGTGGCGAATACTCAAGAATGAAAAAAGCAAAATGACAACCGGAAAAAACTGTTTGGGAGGCGGGAAGATGTTATCTCCACGATATTATTTTGTAAATGACTTTACGCCATTTGAAAGTGCTGTTGAAAAAATCAGCAGAAGCAGAGAGAAACATCTCAAAGGAGCAATTCTTTCTCAATTGGAAATGAAAGACGCCTATTATGTTAAAAAGGGCGTTTTGAAATGGTGTCTGGTAAATGAGGCGGGGAATTCTCAAACCATTTTATTCGCCGGAAAAGGGAGCATGATGCCCTTGCAGCTATCCACCGAGAAATTCACACTGGAAAACGTTCTTTTTTTGGAAGCAATGACGGATGTGGAATTGCTCCTTTTACCGCCGTCAAAAATTCAGGAGCTTGTGTTTGGCGATAAAGAGATGGGGACGGCTGTGGCTGCGTACTACAATAAAATTTGCAACATCTTGCTTTCCAGGGTCTATTTGCATTCCTTCAACTGTTCCGTTGGTTTAATTGCCTCGGTGATCTACATTTTGAACAGCGATATATCAATGAGAAAGTTTTATCCAAAGATTACACAGGAGGAATTGATCTCGCTGGCCGGCATCTCCAGAGCGCAGGCGGCAAGGGCGTTGAAGCAGCTTCGGGAAAATGGAATTATTGAGACCGGACGGCAGAACATTTTGGTTCGCGACAGAAAAAAACTGCTTACTGTCTGTTCCCTCATGTCGGTGGAAACATCGCCGGTTTGTCTCATTTGAGATAGAAAAAAATACAGAAAAATATACAATAGACCGTGATAGGATATTCTGCTTTGACCAGTTTGATTTCTGGTCATAAAGGGAGGAGGATCATCTATGTCCGAACATTCGTGTATCAACTGTGCCATGAAAAGCTGCGGCATGTCTGGAAATGCATTGCCGGAAAACTGCCAAACATTGCAGCTGTCACAAGCGGAAATTGATGAAGTGAACGATCTCTATTTACATGATGAAGAAATAAACAAGATTTTTGTGGCTTCCACAGAAGCGGAGATCACCGCATACGGAAAACTTACGCGGGTCGAGGAGATCGTCGCCTTTGCAAAGAGAATTGGCGCTAAAAAAATTGGTTTGGCAGCGTGTGCAGGATTGATGAGGGAAAGCCAGATCTTCGCTAAGATATTGGAACATAACGGATTTGATGTCTACGGTGTAACGTGCAAAATTGGCGCGGTCGATAAGCACCGAATTGGGATCAAAGAAGAATATATCCGCCAGGGACGAGAATGTATTTGCAATCCGATCATGCAGGCAAAACTTTTGAATAAGCACAAAGTTGATTTAAATGTCGTTATTGGGCTTTGTGTCGGCCATGATGGCCTGTTTTATCGCTATGCAAAGGGACTGACCACCACGCTTATAACCAAAGACAGAATTACAGGCCACAGTCCGGCGGCACCTCTTTACACCGCATACAGTTTTTATAAAAGCAAACTATTTGCAACGGCCCCCGACGCTGGGAAGGAAAAAGGCGAGGT
>CATXYA010000439.1 GCA_958403605.1 uncultured Oscillospiraceae bacterium | reverse complement strand
AACGACAGCGGCGATTGGGTGGTGGAAGCTGGTGACTTTGAGATCAGCTTCGGCAGAAACAGCGATGAAAAGCTGTTCGTCTCGACGGTCACTGTGCCGGAGACGCGCGTCATCGATCATGCAAAACGAGATTTCTTTGCGGAAGCAGGTATGGAATAACCGTGTGACAGATAAAGCGGCCTTTATCGCGCTGAACGATCGCTCCCTCCAAGGTGTTCAAATTTGGTCACCTGAAATTTCGCGCAAAATAAAAGGACGGTTCCTTGTGAACCGTCCTTTTATGGTGGGGCATCAGGGACTTGAACCCGGGACCCGCCGGTTATGAGCCGGATGCTCTGACCAACTGAGCTAATGCCCCAAAAAAGAGAGCTCTTTTTCAAGAGCTCTCTTATTATACAGGATTTCTGGTGCCGGGGCAAGCGGTTTTACAGCTTTTGCGCGGCCTTCCCGGGGCCGTTTTCCGGCAGCAGCTTTTTGCGCTGCATCATAAACATCGTAAAAGCGGTGAAGCTGGCGCCGATGTCGGCGATGGGCTCCGCCACAAAAATGCCCATGACATTGCCCGTGATGCGCGGCAAAAGGATGGCCAGCGGCACCAGCAGGATGACCTTGCGCAGCAGGGCCAAAAACAGGCTGGTCTTGGCCTCGCCCAGCCCCATGAACATGGTCTGGCAGGACATCTGCAAGCCAAAGGCCCACAGCCCCGCGAAGAAGATGGGCATCGTTTTGCCCACCAGCTCGATCAGCGTTTCCTCCTGGGTGAAGATATGGGCGATGACCTGGGGGAACAACACGGCCACCAGACAGCAGATGCAGGTGGCGGTGAACTGCACGCGCACCAACAGGCTGAACGTGCGGCGCACGCGGTCGTACTTGCCCGCGCCGTAGTTGTAGCTGACGATGGGCTGCGCGCCCTGCTGGATGCCCTGGAAGGGCATGACGAACATCTGCATCACGCTCTGCATAATGGTCATGCTGCCCACGTAGAGGTCGCCGCCGAAGGCCTGCAGGCCGGTGTTCAGCGTGATGGAGACCAGGCTCTCCGTGCTCTGCATGATGAACGGCGCCACGCCCAGGCTGGCGATCTTGCCGACGATGCGTTTCTCTAACTTCAGGTTTTTCTTGCGCAGGCGCAGGCCGGTCTTTTTGCCGCACAGGAACAGCAGCACCCAGATGGCGCTGACGGCCTGGGACAGAATGGTGGCCAGGGCCGCGCCCTTCACGCCCATGCCGAAGACGAAGATGAACACCGGGTCCAGGCAGATGTTGATGATGGCGCCGATCAGCACGCTGACCATGGCCATAGTGGCGTGCCCCTGGGCGCTGATAAAGGTGTTGAGGCCCAGCGCCATCTGCACGAAGATGGTGCCGATCAGGTAGATGCCGATGTAATCCAGCGCGTAGCCGATGATGGCATCTGACGCGCCGAAGGCGTACAGGATGGGCTCCTTGAAAAGGCTGAAGCCGACGGTGAGGATCACCGACAGGCCCAGCAGCAGCGAAAACGAATTGCCCATGATCTTTTCGGCGCCGTCGCGGTTGCCCGCGCCCAACTGGATGGAGGCCAGCGGCGCGCCGCCCATGCCGGCAAAGGCCGCAAACGCGGACACCAGCATGATGATGGGAAAGGTGACGCCCACGCCCGTCAGGGCCAAAGCGCCCGTACCGGGCATGTTGCCAATGTACATGCGGTCCACCACATTGTACAGCATGTTGATGAATTGCGCGGCCACGGCGGGCACGGCGAGCTTGACCATCAATTTGCCGACTGGGGCGGTCCCC
This sequence comes from uncultured Oscillospiraceae bacterium, assembly GCA_958403605.1. Lineage (GTDB taxonomy): Bacteria > Bacillota > Clostridia > Oscillospirales > Ruminococcaceae > Ruthenibacterium. Next base: position 902 of record CATXYA010000439.1, on the reverse strand, counting down.
ATGATCTCGTCTTGATTTTGTGCCATGGGATTCCCTCTTTTCAGTAGTAATATTTCCTCTTTATTATAGCATATTTGGGTGGAACTGTCATTGCTTTTGGGATTGTTTTGACAAAGAATAGCGGGCGTGGTATGGTAAGAAAAAGGGGGAATCCGCATGAAAAAAACGGCAATGGCAAAGCGGCTGCTCATCACGCTGCTCAGCGTGGCGGTGCTCTTTGTCTTTCTGATCTCCTACAGTGTCGGCTACACCAAGGTACACGCCTATTGCCTGCAGAACGGGCAGGATGTGCCGCTGTACTTCTTCAACATCGGCATGGCGTTGGTGCCCGCTGCGCTGGCGCGCCTGTTCATCGCCTATCAGCGCCGCGGCCTGTACAAGGGCCAAAGGCGGCAGACGGAATTGGACGTCTCCGGCCTGCTGGCGCTGGGCCTCATCGGCATCTTCGGCGTGGTGGGCTATTTCTTCAGCATCCATGTGGTCTCCACGCTCATTGCCCCGTATTATTTCACCGCCCTGTGGCTGGCGGCGCTGTGCTGCTTCCACCGCGTGCCGCGCCCCGCCGTGCCCGAGCCGGACCCCCAGCCTGTCCCCGCGGAGCCGGAACCGGTGCCCGTGGTGGAGGCCGAGGTGGTGAGCGAACCCGTGCCCGCCCCAGAGCCCGAAGTCCCGCAGGAAGAAGCCGCCGCGCCCGCGGAAGCCCAGCCGGAAGAGCCGGAAGCATAAAGAAACAGCAAGCCCCCGTCGCCCCTGTAAAAAGGGCGCCGGGGGCTGTTTTGTATCCGGGACCGGGGGAAGGATACGCCCGCGGGCGCCCCCTCATCCGTCCGGCGTTACACGCCGTCCGCCTTCCCCCACCGGGGGAAGGCAATTGTTTTTCCTTGCATTCGCGGAAAAACAAC
>CATXYA010000438.1 GCA_958403605.1 uncultured Oscillospiraceae bacterium | reverse complement strand
GGGCCTGACATTCCTCGCGAGGGCGCGCCGTGCTGTAGGGCACCGCAGATTTTATAAAAGCATAGTCTTCAATATCCAGAGCCCGGCAATGCAGCCTGTGCGCCAGTTCTCGTGCTACAGCTGTTTTTCCGCTGCCATTGGCGCCAAACACGATGATCCCTTCCGACATCCCTTTCCTCCTGTCCCCGGTATCTCTCATCTTTATTTTATGGATCGCTGCGCGCGCCGAAGATGGCGGTGCCCACCCGCACCATGGTGGAGCCTTCTAAGATGGCGTTTTCCAGGTCGCCGCTCATGCCCATGGAGAGCACCTCGGGCGCCACATTGCCGTAGCCCCATTCGCCCAGCTGCCGGAACAGGCGGTACATCTGCGCGAAGCGGCGGCGGTTTTCCACCGGGGTGTCCGCGGCGGGCGGCACGGCCATCAGGCCCTTCACCCGCACGTGGGCACAGGCGGCGCAGGCCTCGGCCAGGCGCTGCAGCTCCTGCGGCGGCACGCCGCTTTTGCCCGCCTCCCCGCCGATGTTCACTTCCAATAGAATGTCCTGCGCCAGGCCCTGTTTTGCCGCCTCCCGCTCCACCGCGTCCAGCAGCCGCGCCGAATCCACCGACTGGATGAGCGCCGCGCGCCCCACCACCTGCTTGACCTTATTGGTCTGCAAATGGCCGATGAAATGCAGCGGTTTTGCCAGATACGCCCCCGCCGCCTGCTTTTCCACCAATTCCTGCACCCGGTTTTCGCCGAAGACGTCGATGTCCAGCGCCGCGGCCAGGCGCACCGTGTCCGCACCGTTCATTTTGCTGGCGGCGCACAGCAGCACACTGTCCGGCGCGCGCCCGGCCTGCGCCTCGGCAGCGCGCATCCGCGCCCGCACCGTGGCGAGATTCCGCGCCAAGATCTCCTGCGTTTCCACGACGGCCACCTCCTTTTCTTTGGTTTCCAGTATAGCATAATCCCCGGCAAAAATCTTATCCTTGTGCTTTTTTCACCATTTTTGCCGGGTTGTCCCGCGCTGCTTGCCTCTTCCCCTGCAATCGGCTATAATGACAACATTGTGAAAATAAAAACGGGAGGGTCTCTCTTGAAGATCTTACTGGTGATGGAGCAATACGACAACGGCAACAACGGCACCACCATCAGCGCCCAGCGCTTTGCGGGCGCGCTGCGTCAGCGCGGCCACGAGGTGCGCGTGCTGACCAGCGGCGAGCCGGGTACGGACAAATACGCGCTGCCGGTGCTGCACTTTCTGCCCTTGGCGGACAGCATCATCCGCAGCCAAGGTATGCAGTTCGCGGTGCCAAAGCGCACCACCATCGAAGAAGCGGTGCACTGGGCGGAGCTGGTGCACTTTATGATGCCCTTCAACCTCTCCCGCGCCGCCTACCGGGTCGCGCAGGCGCAGCACAAGCCCTGCACCGCCGCCTTCCACGTCCAGCCGGAAAACATCACCTCCACGCTGCACCTGGGACACAGCCAAGCGGTGAACGAGCTGCTGTACACGGAGTTCCGCGACAAATTCTACAACAACTTCACCCACATCCACTGCCCCAGCGCCTTTATTGCCGACCAACTGCGCCGCCATGGCTACACCGCCAAGCTGCACGTCATCTCCAACGGCGTGGCGCCGCGGTTTTGCTACCGCCGCCTGCCCAAGGAGCCGCAGCTGGCGGGCAAATACGCCGTGCTGATGATCGGCCGCCTATCGGAGGAAAAGCGGCAGGACGTGCTGATCGACGCGGTGGCGCGCTCGCGCCACGAGGCGCAGATCCAGCTGATCCTGGCCGGGCAGGGACCGCGGCGCGCGGCGCTGGAAAAGCGGGCCGCCGGGCTGACGAACCCGCCCATTTTCGGCTTCTATGACGCGGACCGCCTGTGCGATATCATCGCCATGAGCGACCTTTACGTCCACGCGGCAGATGTGGAGATCGAGGCCATCGCCTGCATCGAGGCGTTCGCCTGCGGGCTGGTGCCCGTGATCGCCGCGTCGGCACTGTCGGCCACACCTCAGTTCGCCCTGGACAGCCGCAGCCTGTTCACCGCCGGAGACCCGGCTTCCTTGGCGGAAAAGATGGACTGGTGGCTGGAGCACCCCGCCGAGCGGGAGGACATGGGCCGCGCCTATGCCCAAAGCGCCGGGCAATACCGCCTGGAGGCAAGTATCGAAAAGGCGGAGGCGATGTTCCGTGAAGCGCTGGCAGAATCCGGGCGCTGAGCCGCCCCGCCGCCTGTACTGGCTGCTGCACGGTGTCATCACCGTGCTGTTTTGGCCCGCCTTCCGGCTGCTGTACGGCTTTCGCGTCACCGGGCGCGCGCACCTGGACGGCCTGCCCGCCGCCGTCACCGTGTGCAACCATGTCCACACGCTGGACTGCATCATGACGGCGCTGGCGCTGGGCCGCCGCCGCGTCTGGTTTTTAAGCCTGCCCTCCAACCTCACCATGCCCATGGCCGGGCCCATCGTGCGCGTGATGGGCGGCATCGGCGTGCCGAGCGGCGCCGCGGGCTACAAGGCGCTGTACCGCCGCCTCGCGGGCATTTTTGCCCGGGGCGAGTGGTTCCATGTCTACCCCGAGGGCGCGCTGCAGCCGGGATGCCGCACGCTGCGCCCCTTCCTGCCCGGTGCGTTTCAAATGGCCGTGCGCTGCGGCGTGCCCGTGGTGCCCTGCGCACTCACGTCGCGATCA
>CATXYA010000437.1 GCA_958403605.1 uncultured Oscillospiraceae bacterium | reverse complement strand
GGGAACGGCCAGGGGCTGCACGGGCGCTTTCGCCTTCAGGCAGGCGAAGGCGGGCGTCTCGATGAGCACGTAGATGATCGCGACCATGAACATCATCATCCCGGCCAGGCCCAGCGCGGTGAACAGCTCTTTGATGAACGCCAGCTGGTTGGAGGCGGGCAGGGGATTGGGCGCGTTCAAGGAATCCTGCAGGAAGGTGACCGTCAGGCCCGTGGACTTGGGCGAGAGCACGAACCAGGAGTGGATCTGCGTGGGCGTGTACAGCACGCGGCGCGCGGTCTTGCCGTCGATCTCCTGCTCATAGATCTTGCCCACCTCCACTTCTTCGGTGACGGTGGCGGGGTCGGCGCCGAAGTTGACGAAGGACTTGGCGCGGTCGGTGGTGGCGTAATCACGCGGGGCGTTGTACCAGGGGCCGTGGATGGCGGAGCCGTGGTACTCGAAATCGTCGTAGCGCGCGGCGATCAGGCAAACATCCCGGCTGCCGTAGTAGTTGATCCAGTTTTCGTCCTCGTCCTGATAGGTGGGGTCGGTGCCCGCGATGACCATGGCGGCCACGTCCACCGAGCCGCCGGCCTCGGCCCAGCCGGTGACGGCGGTGCAGCATTTGCCGCCCATGGAGTGGCCGGTGATGCCCAGCCGCTCGGCGTCCACATAGGGCAGGTCGGCCAGCAGCTCCAGCGCGTTGTACGAATCCACAAATTGGTATTTGGCGTTGGACGAATCGCCGTGGCCGTACATGTCGATGGCCAGCGACACGATGCCGCGCCGCGCCAGCTCCATGGCCGTGGACGATTGGCTCTCTTTGGTCTTCCACCAGCCGTGCACCACCACGGCGGCGGGGGCGGGGGTCTCGGCGGTGGCCGAATCGGGCACGTACAGCAGCCCGCTCAGGGTGAGGCCGGCGTCGGTCTCCACCTGGATCTCCTTCACCGTCACTTTGCCGAAATCGCTCTGCAGCACCCCGGCCCCGATCATGCTGACCAGCATGAGGAGCACGGAGATGGCGAGCAGCCGTTTCGACTGATCTTTCAACCAGGTTAACATGAATGATCCTCCTTTTTTGGGCGCGGCCAACGCCTGCGCCTTGTGTGGAGAGCGCAGTGGCATGCCCGTGCCGCCCACGGGCCGCGCTCCGTTTTTTGTGCCTTCATCATAGCACGATAAAATCGGGAACGATATGGCGCAAAAACCATAAATTGCGCGAAAAAATGGGCCTGCGTACCATGTTTGTCAAATTTTTGCGCGTCTTATTTGGAGAAACTTCACAAAAAAACGCGTCTTGAAAGGGCGTTAAAGCCCGGTTCAAGACGCGCTCGGGGGCGGGGACAGCTGCTGCATCAGGTTGCGGTATTGCAGAGGTGAGACACCGTACTGCGCTTTAAAGGCCCGGTAAAAAGCCGAATATTCGCAAAACCCCACCGCTCGGCTGACCTGCTCCATTGGGCAGCCCAGGCGGATCTGGGTCTTGGCCTCTGCCAGGCGGCGCTGCAAAACGCTGTGGTAAAAGCTGGTATTCAGCTCCTGGCGGAACAAATGGGTCAGCGTGCTTTCGCTGACGTGAAAATGGCGCGCCGTCCCACTGACCGTGAGTTTTTGAGACAGGTTTTCCTGGACGTAGTCCAGCACTTGCTCCAGCAGCGTGCCCTTGGCGCTGACGGGCGGGCAGGGATCCTGTTCGCAGACGGCGCGGGCCAGGTGGACCAGCAACTGGGCCGTGTCGGCGTACAGGCACAGCTCCCAGCCGGGGGCCCTGCGTTCGGCCTCGCTGAGCCCACTGGCGAAGTAATCGCAGAGGTATTCCCAGCGGGTGCCGCGAGTGTGCAGGACAAAGGGTAGAGCCTCCCGCTGGGCGAAGCAGGGGTCCGCACGGCTCAGCAGCGCGGCGAAGCGCGCACTGACCCAAAGGACGATCCGCTCATAGGGGACGGAGGCCCCTGCGGACAGCAGGGGGCAGTGGATGACACCCGGGGGAATAATGATGACATCCCCTGCCTGTACCCGGCAGCTGCGCGTCCCCAGCAGGTACTCCAGATTGCCCTGGACGCAGCAGATGACCTCGATGAAAGGATGACTGTGCTGCCCCGCGGAGGGAACATGGCTGATGTCCCGGTGGATATCTACCAGCGCGGAGTCCATCTCCACATCCTGGATCTGGATACCACGGGCGTAACGCATGCGCTGAGATTCGTTCCAGCCACTGTTCTGTTTGAAGATTTGCCAAAGTTCGCTTCTTTTCATTCTGATTTTCAACGCCCTGTCTTTATTTTGGTAAAAACATACCACATATTTGCCAAAAATACAAGAAAACAAGCTGAATCCTCAATTTTATTTCATTTTCTAAAGAAGTAAGATAAGGGTGACACGAAAAGCGCCGGGCGCCCGGCGCCGCAACGATCAAAAAAGGAGTGATCTCAATGGCAAACGACAAAACCAGCGGTCTGACGCTGAAGCACCGCATCGGCTACGGCTGCGGCGACGCCGCCGGCGTGATGACCTTCGGGCTGATGAGCACCTTCTTCACCCGCTACTGCCTGAACATCCTGGGCGTGAGCACGGGCATGCTGGCCACCCTGCTGCTGATCTGGAACATTTGGGACGCCGTCAACGACCCGCTGATGGGGGCGTTGATGGACAAGGTGTTCGCCAAACACCACAACAAAAACGGCAAGTTCCGCCCCTGGA
>CATXYA010000436.1 GCA_958403605.1 uncultured Oscillospiraceae bacterium | reverse complement strand
CTGCTATGCTTATGACGCCTGGGCCAACCGCTGTGAGACGGTGAATGCGGAAGCTGCGCAGCACGGCACCTGTGTCCAGCTGCGGCTGGAACCGCTGAAAGGCCTGTTCCTCGTTTTCGGCGGCTGCGGTGCGCCCTTATCGGCCCCTTGGACAGCACAGGGCACCGCCGTGCCGCTGGAAAATTGGACGCGCAGCACGTGTGAGGGCGCAGAGTATCCGCATTTTGGCGCCGCCGTCCCCGTGACGCTGCCGGACGACCTGGCAAAGGAGCAGCCCGCGTTTTCCGGCGTTGTGCGTTATGAGACCACCTTTGCCGCAAACGGCGGAGAGGCCTGGCTGCTGGAGCTGGAGGACGCCGCAGAGGGCGTCGAGGTGTTTGTGAACGGGCAGAGCGCGGGCATCCAGATCGCGCCGCCGTACCGCTATGACTTGTCCGCCCTGGTGAAACCGGGCGAAAACCAGCTGGCGGTAGAAGTGGCCACGACGCTGGAGCGCCAGTGCTACCCGCTGCTGGACACGCTGCATAAAATGCTGGCGCCCAAGCCCACGGCCCAGAGCGGCCTGACGGGGAAAGCCTACCTGTATCAGAGGAAATAAGAGAAAAGAAAGGGGGGAGCGCGGGATGAAGCAGGAGCTGGTAGACCGCTTGGCCTGCATCACGGAGGAAGAGCGCCGTCTGCTGGAGGGCGAGGGCATCGACAAAGAGCTGTACGCCAAAGGGCGCAATTTTGAAGTGGACGCCGGAAAGCTGCTGGAAAAAGGGCGATTGATCACTCTGCGCCCGCACACGCGCTTCGCCGCCTTCCCCCGCCACGGCCACAACTATGTGGAGATCATGTACATGTGCGCCGGGTCGACGGTCCACGTGGTGAACGGCGAGGCGCCCGTCACGCTGCGGCAGGGCGAGCTGCTGTTTTTGAACCAGAACGCCAGCCACGCCATCCGCCGGGCCGAGGCCGGGGATATTGCCGTCAACTTTATTGTGCTGCCGCAGTTCTTTGATTTTGCATTCGAGATGATCGGCACGGAAAACGTGCTGGGCCGCTTTTTGCTGGGCACGCTGCAGGACGGCGGCCAGGAGGTGCGCTGTCTGCACTGCAAGGCGGCTGCCCTGCTGCCGGTGCAGGACCTGGTGGAAAGCATGGTCTGGAACCTGCTGAACCAGGAGCCGAACTCCCGCCGCATCAACCAGGTGAGCATAGCGCTGCTGCTGATGCAGCTGCTCAACCATCCTGAATGCCTCAATGTCCAGGGCGAGGCGGCCTGTGATAGCCCGTTGGTGCTGGCCGCGCTGCGGGAGATCGAAGAAAACTGCCGCGGCGCCAGCCTGTCCCAGGTGGCGGCCCGCTTCGGCGCGTCGCCGCCCTATCTCAGCGCCCGGGTGAAGGCCGTCACGGGCCACACCTTTAAGGAGCTGCTGCAGCAAAAGCGGCTGGATAAGGCCCAGCGCCTGCTGCGGGACACCAAGCTCTCCGTGCAGGCCATCTGCAATGCGGTGGGCTACGAGACCACCAGCTATTTCTATTCCATCTACAAAAAGCAATTCGGCATAACGCCGAAGGAATACCGCCGCCGTTTGTGCAAGGTGTGAAACAGTATGGCTAAAACATGAAATAAGCGCGTGATTTTTCTGTAAATCGCGCGCTTATTTCTTTTTCGGCGTTCTTTTATAATGGAAGCAGGAAAAGGGGGACAGCCATGACTTATCATCTCGCCATCGACATCGGCGCTTCCTCGGGGCGGCACATCCTGGGCCATGTGGAACAAGGGCGCATGGTGCTGGAGGAAGTCTACCGTTTTGAAAACCGCCAGCAGCGCCGCCACGGGCACGATTGCTGGGACCTGGACGCGCTTTGGGAACACATTCTGGCGGGCCTGCGGGCCTGTAAAGCGGCGGGCAAGCTGCCCGCCACCCTGGGCATCGATACCTGGGCGGTGGACTTTGTGCTGCTGGACGAAGCGGGGCGGCTGCTGGGCGATGCAGTGGCCTACCGCGACAGGCGCACCGCGGGGCTGCGGGAGGCGCTGGAACCGGCGCTGCCCTTTGCGCGCCACTATGCCCGCACCGGCATCCAATATCAGCCCTTCAACACGGCCTATCAGCTGGCCGCCCTGCGTCGGGAGGCGCCGGAGCAGCTGGCCGCGGCGGCGCATTTTTTGATGATCCCGGAGTATTTCAACTACCGGCTCACGGGAAAAATCAAAAACGAGTACACCAACGCCACCACCACGGCTCTGGTGAACGCCGAAAGCCGCACATGGGACGAGGAACTTCTGGCCGCACTGGGCCTGCCGCGGCGCATCTTTGGCCCGCTGCATCTGCCGGGGGAGGAAGTGGGCCGTTTTACGCCCGCGGTGCGGGCGGCCATCGGCTTTGACTGCGCGGTGGTGCTGCCCGCCACCCATGACACGGGCTCGGCGTTTTTGGCCGTGCCCGCCCGGGACGACCGGGCGCTCACGCTCTCCAGCGGCACCTGGAGCCTGCTGGGCGTGGAAAACGAAGCTCCCATCACCACACCGGAGAGCCGGGCGCAGAATTTCACCAACGAGGGCGGCTATCAATACCGCTTCCGTTACTTAAAAAACATTATGGGCCTGTGGATGATCCAGTCCATCCGGCGCGAGCTCAACGGCGAGGCCTATGTGACTGGCAGGGCTTCCACCGCCGCCGGCAGCACTTATACTTA
>CATXYA010000435.1 GCA_958403605.1 uncultured Oscillospiraceae bacterium | reverse complement strand
GCCATCGGCAGCATGATGGGCTCCGGCGGCCTCATCGTCATGGACGAGGACACCTGCATGGTGGACATCGCCAAGTTCTTCTTAGAGTTCACCGTGGACGAGAGCTGCGGCAAATGCACGCCCTGCCGCGTGGGCACCAAGCGTCTGCTGGAGCTGCTGAACAAGATCACCGACGGGCGCGGCACCATGGAGGACCTGGACAAGATCACCGAGCTGGCCGAGTTCATCAAGGCCAACAGCCTGTGCGGCCTGGGCCAGACGGCCCCCAACCCCGTGCTGTCCACCATGCGCTATTTCCGCGACGAGTACGTGGAGCACATCGTCAACAAACGCTGCCCCGCGGGCGTGTGCAAGGCGCTGCTGAACTACAAGATCGACCCGGTCAAGTGCAAAGGCTGCACCCTGTGCGCCCGCGCCTGCCCGGCGGGCGCCATCTCGGGCACGGTGCGCCAGCCCCATTCCATCGACACCGGCAAATGTGTCAAATGCGGCGCGTGCATGGAGAAGTGCAAATTCGGCGCCATCAGCAAGGGCTAAGGGAGGAGCGAGCAAATGGAAACAGTCAACATCAAGATCAACGGCGCGGAATATTCCGTGCCGGCCGGCTCCACCATTCTGGAAGCCGCCCACAGCGTTGGCATCGAGATCCCCACGCTGTGCTACTTAAAGGAGATCAACGCCATCGGCGCCTGCCGCATCTGCGTGGTGGAGGTGAAGGGCGCCAAGGGTTTGGTGACCGCCTGTGTGTACCCGGTCAACGAGGGCATGGAGGTCGTTACCAACAGCGCCAAGGTGCTGGCGGCGCGCCGCACCAACCTGGAGCTGCTGCTCTCCACCCATGACCAGAACTGCCTGTCCTGCGTGCGCAGCACCGACTGCGAGCTGCAGAAGCTCTGCCGCGATTACGGCGTGGACGGCATGCGCTTCACCGGCGAGCGGGAGCGTTACGCCATCGACGATTCCGCCGTGCACATGATCCGCGACAACAACAAGTGCATCCTGTGCCGCCGCTGCGTGGCCGCCTGCCAGGCCAACCAGGCCGTGGGCGTCATCGGCGCCACCGAGCGCGGCTTCGCCACCCACATCGCCTGCGCCTTTGAGGCGCCTTTGGCGGAAAGCCCCTGCGTCAACTGCGGCCAGTGCATCACCGTGTGCCCCACGGGCGCGCTGACGGAGCAGGATGACACCGCCAAGGTGTGGGCCGCGCTGCACGACCCCGCCAAGCATGTGGTGGTGCAGCCCGCGCCGTCCGTGCGCGCCACGCTGGGCGAGGCCTTCGGCCTGCCCATCGGCACCAACGTGGAGGGCAAGCTGGTGGCGGCCCTGCACCGCCTGGGCTTCGACGGCGTGTTCGACACCGACACCGCCGCCGATTTCACCATCATGGAGGAGGCCACGGAGTTTGTGCACCGCGTGAAAAACGGCGGCGCCCTGCCCCTCATCACCTCCTGCAGCCCGGGCTGGGTCAAATTCTGCGAGACGTATTACCCGGAGATGATCCCCAACCTGTCCAGCTGCAAATCGCCGCAGCAGATGTTCGGCGCGCTGACGAAGACCTATTACGCCGAGAAGCTGGGCCTGGACCCGCACGACATCGTGTGTGTCTCCGTCATGCCCTGCACGGCCAAGAAATTCGAGATCGGCCGCAAAGATCAATCCGCCGCGGGGGACGGCATCCCCGACGTGGATATCTCCATCACCACCCGTGAGCTGGCCCGCATGATCGAACGGGCGGGCATCCGCTTTGCCGAGCTGCCGGACGAGGAATTCGACCCCGCGCTGGGCGAGAGCACCGGCGCCTCCGTCATCTTCGGCGCCACCGGCGGCGTGATGGAAGCGGCCCTGCGCACCGCGGTGGAGCTGGTGACGGGCGAGAGCGCCCCGGCGGTGGATTACACCGACGTGCGCGGCACCGCAGGCATCAAGGAGGCCACCTACGAGGTGGGCGGCCTGAAGCTGAACGTGTGCGTCGCCAGCGGCCTTTCCAACTGCGACCAGGTGCTGAAGGCCGTGCGCAGCGGCGAGAAGCATTACGACTTCATCGAGTTCATGGCCTGCCCCGGCGGCTGTGTCAACGGCGGCGGCCAGCCCACCCAGCCCGCCAGCGTGCGCAACTTTGTGGACCTGAAGGCCCTGCGCGCCAAGGCGCTGTACAGCGAGGACGAGGCCAAGACCGTGCGCAAGAGCCACGAGAACCCGCTGCTGAAAAAAGTGTACGCCGAGTACCTGGGTGAAGCGGGCGGCGAAAAAGCCCACCACATCCTGCACACCTCCTACGAGGCGCGGGAGAAATTGTTCTAAAGCGGTTTAAAAAAGGAGGGCCCTTAACGCGCCCTCCTTTTTGTTTGCGGGGACGAGGGGGCATGTGGGCGCCCCCTCATCCGTCTGATGCTGCGCATCAGCCACCTTCCCCCACCGGGGGAAGGCGGTGCTGTCCAAACTGGGCAAAGCCCAGTTTGGCGAACAGCACCCCTGCAAGGCCGCCCCAAGAACGGAGTGATTGGCTGGCGGCTACTGCTGCAACGCGGGCGGCTTCGCCTCCCTGCTACTACTTGCTAAAAGCTTTACGCTTGTTAGTATCTTTAAGTAAGCGTAAAGCTATGTTGTTTTTCCGCGAATGCAAGGAAAAACAATTGCCTTCCCCCGGTGGGGGAAGGTGGACGGCGCTTCGCGCCGGACGGATGAGGG
>CATXYA010000434.1 GCA_958403605.1 uncultured Oscillospiraceae bacterium | reverse complement strand
ATGGTTTTTGAGCGCATCCGCGAGATCATCTGCGACCAGCTTGATTTGGAGGAAGACAAAGTCACCATGGACTCCGATATCATGGAAGATTTCGAGGCGGACAGCCTGGACGTTGTCGATCTCGTGATGTCCATTGAGGACGAATTCGGCCTGGAAGTGCCGGACGACCAGATCGAGAACTTCCGCACGGTCGGTGACGTTGTCCGCTATATCGAAGAAAATTCCTGAGCATCTGCCTGACGACGATCCCCCATGCGCACAGCAGGGGGATTTTTTGTGTGCCTGTGGCGCGAACGGAAAAGAAGAGGAGTCAAAACAATGAGCCAGAACAAAAAAATGGTGGAGGCCATCACCCCCATCAACGAAGATTTCACCCAATGGTATACCGACATCTGCCTGAAAGCAGAGCTGGTGGATTATTCCACCGTCAAGGGCTGTGTCATTCTGCGGCCTTACGGCTATGCCATCTGGGAAAACATCATGCATCTGCTGGACGCGCGCTTTAAGGCCACAGGGCACGAGAACGTAGCCATGCCGCTGTTCATCCCCGAAAGCCTGCTGCAAAAGGAAAAAGACCATGTGGAGGGCTTTGCCCCCGAGGTGGCCTGGGTGACGATGGGCGGCTCCGAGCCGCTGGAGGACCGCCTCTGCGTGCGCCCCACCAGCGAGACGCTGTTCTGCGACCATTTCGCCCACGTGCTGCACTCCTATCGGGACCTGCCCATGAAATACAACCAGTGGTGCAGCGTGGTGCGCTGGGAAAAAACCACGCGCCCCTTCCTGCGCACGCGGGAATTCTGGTGGCAGGAGGGCCATACCATCCACGAAACCGCGCAGGAGGCCATCGAGGAGACCGAGCAGCAGCTGGAGACCTACGCTGATTTTTGTGAAAACGAGCTGAACATTCCCGTGCTCAAGGGTAAAAAGACGGACAAGGAAAAATTTGCGGGCGCGGAAGCCACCTATACCATCGAGGCCATGATGCACGACGGCAAGGCGCTGCAGAGCGGCACCAGCCATTACTTTGGCGACGGGTTCTCCCGCGCGTTCGGCGTGCAGTTTACGGGACGCGACAATACGCTGCAGTATCCCTTCCAGACAAGCTGGGGTATGAGCACGCGCCTCATCGGCGCCATCATCATGACTCATGGCGACGACGAGGGGCTCATCCTGCCTCCGGCCATTGCGCCGTACCAGGTGGTCATCGTACCGGTGGCCGCCCACAAGCCCGGCGTGCTGGAAAAGGCCGAGGAGCTGCGCGCGCGGCTCTCTAAATTCGTGCGTGTGAAGCTGGACGACAGCGAAAACAGCCCAGGCTGGAAATTTGCCCAGTGGGAGATGAAAGGCGTGCCCCTGCGCCTGGAGATCGGGCCCAAGGACATCGAGAACGGCCAATGCGTGCTGGTGCGCCGTGACAACCGGGAAAAGGCCTTCACAAAGCTGGAAGACCTGGAGGCCGCCGTCCCCGCTCTGCTGGACGCGCTGGGCAAAAGCCTGTACGCCCGCGCCGAGGCAAACCGCGCCGGGCGCACCTGGACGGCCACGACCATGGACGAGGTGCTGGAGCGCGCCGGAGGCGAGAACGGCTACATCAAGACCATGTGGTGCGGCGATCTGGCCTGCGAGGAAATGATGAAGGAAAAGGCGGGGCTTTCCAGCCGGTGCATGCCTTTCGCGCAGGAGCATCTTTCCGACGTATGCCCCTGCTGCGGCAAGCCCGCGAAGGCCATGGTGGTGTGGGGCAAGGCGTATTGAGAACGCCGCCCAGCCACCGGACAAACAGCAAAAAACAAGCGCCGCCCCCGGGGGCGGCGCTTTTGCATTCCGTTCTATTTGTTTTTGTACATCTCGGCATAATATTTCTGGTAATCGCCGCTGGTCACGTTTTTCATCCAGTCCTCGTGCTCCAGATACCAGTTGATGGTCTTTTCGATTCCCACCTCGAACGTCGTCTCGGGGTACCAGCCCAGTTCGTTCTTGATCTTTTCCGGGTCGATGCCGTAGCGGCGGTCATGGCCCATGCGATCCTCCACATATTTGATGAGCGATTCGTCGATGGACGGGTCTACTTTATCGTGCAGGATCTCAATGATCTTCTTCACGATAAAGATGTTCGGACGCTCGTTATGGCCGCCCACATTGTACACCTCGCCCACGCGCCCGCCGCTGGCCACCATGTCGATGGCCTTGCAGTGGTCCTCCACATACAGCCAGTCGCGCACGTTCATGCCGTCGCCGTACACGGGCAGACCTTTTTTGGTTTTGGCGTTGTTGATCATCAGCGGGATAAGCTTTTCCGGGAACTGGTACGGACCATAGTTGTTGGAGCAGCGGGTAATGTTCACAGGCATGCCGTAGGTATCGCCGAAGGCCTTCACGAACAGGTCTGCGCTCGTCTTGCTGGCGGAGTAGGGGCTGTGGGGGTCCAGCGGAGTGGTCTCCGTGAAATAGCCTGTCTCGCCCAGGCTGCCGTACACCTCGTCCGTGGAGACCTGCAGATACTTTTTGCCCTCGGCCCACTTGCCGTCCCTATACCAGGCGTTCTTGGCGCACTGCAGCATATTCACTGTGCCCTCCACGTTCGTCTTGACGAAGATCTCGGGGTTCGTGATGCTGCGGTCCACATGGCTCTCAGCCGCAAAGTTGATGACAAAATCAAAATCATACTGTCCGAACAGCGCCGTGATGGCCTCCCGGTCGCAGATATCGG
>CATXYA010000433.1 GCA_958403605.1 uncultured Oscillospiraceae bacterium | reverse complement strand
TGCTTTATGAAACTCGGCAGTACATCTTGGATAACCCTTTGAAATGGCGCGAAGATGAATTGTATCATTCCGAAGAGAGCTGAAATGCGGATGCTTTCAAATCATTGTTATGGCAAAGGCAAAATAGTAAAGTAGGGAATGCCGGGCGGCGCCCGGCAAAGGAAAAAGGTGGAGGTAACGGTATGAATTTTCTGAATGTGGAGATCCCCGTCAAAAACCTGCCGGAGCTGGATGAGGGCTTCATCCCGCTGGGGCTGTTCTTCAAAAGCTATGAGCAGGGCGCGCAAAAGCCCCTGTGCATTGCGGTGGAGCGCAGCGGCGGCCAGGTGGGCACCTGGGAGACTAAGATCTACGGCACCCCGGAGATGAAGGAGGCCGACGCCTACTATGTGGACCGCCTGGTGAAGTTTTTGCTGTGGAGCTGGGGCGGCTTCAAGGTCTCTATTTGCGGCGACGACACCGTGGCCGAAAGTGTGAAGGACGCCTACCGCGTGGGCGGCAGCCGCGAGTTCGACAAGGGCTTCATGGAGCAGGTGTACGAGACGGAATTCATCGTGGAAAGCCTGCCCTATGACAAGAAGCCCCAGGCTGTGCAGCGCACCGAGAGCATCGGCCGCCATACGAACGGCGGGCGCATCGGCTTCGACGCCGGCGGCTCGGACCGCAAGGTGTCCGCCGTGCTGGACGGCGAGCCCATTTACAGCGAGGAAGTCGTATGGTTCCCCAAGACGATCTCCAACCCCGATTACCACTTTGAAGGCATCATGGCGGCGCTGTCCACAGCCGCGGCCAAGATTTTGGAAAAGGGCGGCCATGTGGACGCCATCGGCGTGTCTTCCGCGGGCGTGTACATCGACAACAAGTGCATGGTCGCCAGTTTGTTTTTGAAGGTGGGTAAGGACGAGTTCGACAAGAAGGTCAAGAACATTTACACCCGTGCGGCCGAGCAGCTTTCCAGCCAGCTTGGTTATCACATCCCCGTGGTGGTGGCCAACGACGGCGACGTCAGCGCGCTGGCGGGCGCCATGGGCCTGGGCGAAAACGGCATCATGGGCATCGCCATGGGCACCAGCGAGGCCGTGGGCTACGTGGACGCG
Organism: uncultured Oscillospiraceae bacterium; assembly: GCA_958403605.1. GTDB lineage: Bacteria > Bacillota > Clostridia > Oscillospirales > Ruminococcaceae > Ruthenibacterium. Next base: position 1,616 of record CATXYA010000433.1, on the reverse strand, counting down.
GAGGGCAACATCTGCGGCTGGCTGAACGAGCTGGCTTTCGCCCCTGTGGACTGCCAGCCCGGCGCCATGGCGGACGAGTGGAGCGGCGACATCGGCTGCGGCGTCAAATACTTCAGCCAGGACAGCGTCATCAAGCTGGCGCCCCGCGCGGGCATCGAATTGACGGGCGCCTCCCCGGCGGAAAAGCTGAAAGAGGTACAAACGCTGATGGCCGCGGATGACGCGCGCGCCAAAAAGGTGTACGAATCCATCGGCGTGTATTTGGGCCATACCCTGGCGTTGTACGCCAAATTCTACGATATCCATCACGTGCAGATGATGGGCCGCGTCATGTCCGGCAAGGGCGGCGATATCATTATGGACGTGGCCAGCCGCGTCATGGACGAGGAGTACCCGGAGGTGGCCTTCCGCCCCGAGGCGCCGGACGAGAAGACCCGCCGCGTGGGCCAATCGGCCGCTGCCGCGTCCCTGCCGGAGGTGCAGTAAAGCCCGGTTGACAGCCTTTTTGCAGCGTGCTATACTGATGGATGACATGAGGGAGTAGCGGCACGCAGGGGCGTGGGGCTAAGCCAACAGCGAGAGGACGATAGGCCTCTGGTTTACCGGAACTGCGAGACTCATGTACAGGTTTTCCCTGTACATGGGTCTCTTTTTGCATTTTCGGGAAAAATAGACCGGAGACACCGCCCGTCGCTGCCGTCCGGACACTCCCATATCAGCGCGAGGACGAAGGAAGCAGGCAGTTGTTTTGGAACGAGAAAGGAAGATCGGATTGGAAACGTATCAACAAGAGGTACAGGAGGTCCTGGACGCCGTGCACAGCACGTCCCAGGGCCTCGAAGAGAAGGAGGTCGAGCGCCTGCGGGCGCAGCACGGCCCCAACAAGCTGAAGGAAGGGGAAAAGCCCACGCTGCTCCAGCGCTTTTTGGAGCAGCTGAAAGACCCCATGCTGCTGATCTTGCTGGCGGCGGCGGCGGTGTCGGGCGTCACGTCCCTGTATTCGGGCGAGAGCTTCGCCGATGTCATCATCATCCTGGTGGTGGTGCTGATGAACGCCATCCTGGGCGTCTATCAGGAGAACAAGGCGGAAAAGGCCATCGAGGCCCTGCAGCAGATGACCGCCGCCACCTGCAAGGTGCTGCGCGGCGGCAAGCGCCAGGTGGTGAAGAGCGAAGAGCTGGTGCCCGGCGACGTGGTGCTGCTGGAGGCCGGGGACGCCGTGCCCGCCGACGGGCGGCTGCTGGAGAGCGCCAGCTTGAAGATCGAGGAGGCCGCCCTCACCGGCGAGAGCGTGCCCGTGACCAAAAGCACGGACGCCATTCCCGCCGAGGCGCCCCTGGGCGACCGCAAAAACATGGTGTATATGGGCTCCACGGTGGTCTATGGCCGCGGCAGCGCCGTGGTGACGTCCACGGGCATGAACACCGAGATGGGCAAGATCGCCACCGCCCTGTCCGACCTAGTGGACGAGCAGACGCCGCTGCAGAAAAAGCTGTCGAAGCTGGGCAAGACCTTGAGCTGGATGGTGCTGGGCATCTGCGCCTTTATCTTCGTATTCAGTGTGGTGCGCGCGGGCGATTTCCATTTGAACGTCATCCTGAACACCTTCATGGTGG
>CATXYA010000432.1 GCA_958403605.1 uncultured Oscillospiraceae bacterium | reverse complement strand
TATCCATTTTCTTTAATCTCCTGATATCTTTGATGGTTGTCACTGTGTCCCTGCCAAATCGGCTGATGGACTTGGTCAAGATCAAATCAATTTTGCCATGCATACAATCTTTCAACATCTGCTGATAGCCGGGTCTCTTTTTTATTCGAACACCGGAGGCGTTGTCGGAATAGATACCCGCGAGTACCCAGTTGATTTGATTTCGGATGTAGTTGGTATAAAACTTCATTTGGTTTTCCAGACTTCCAAGCTGTTCCTCGTGATCGGTACTGACCCGGCAGTACGCTGCTATCCGAAGGGGGTGTTCAGCGAACTGCTTTTTTACTGTTGCTGGTTGTATATCAATTCTTTTAGACATGACAAAACCTCCATGATTATTACTGAAAACTCAGTATATCATGGAGGTTTTATTAAAAGTATAAGCTACATTCTAACCCTGTATCGCAAGGCCAAAATGTAGCTTATGAGTTGGTGCGCCTGACTGGATTCGAACCAGCGGCCTTCCGGGTCGGAGCCGAACGCTCTATCCAACTGAGCTACAGACGCACACCGGTAAAATTGGGTGCCCCGGCTGGGGGGCACCCTTTTATGATATCAGAAAAATCAGATTTTGCAAGTGCTTTTGCACGAAATCAGGCGCGGCGGAGAACTTTGTACACGGCCCGGCTGATGATAAAGCAGGCGGCGAAGCCCACGGCGGCCTCCACCAGGCCCTGGATGCCCACAAACAGCAGGACAAACGTCAGCGGGTTGGCTGCGCCCAAGGTCTGGGCGATGCCCTGGATATATTCCGTGCGGTAGAAGCAAACCACGAGAGCAGTCATAAAGAGGGCGGTGTTCAGCACCGGCCCGGCCAGGGAGGCGGCGCCGAAGGCGGCCAGGCCGGGCTGCCCGCCGCTCAGCCGCCGCAGAGCGCGGAACAAAAGCCCCGCCAGCCAGCCCGCCAGGATGCGGGTGGGCACGCAGACGAGGAACGTGAGCACCGGGTCGATGCCCAGCAGCACGGTGCCGAAGGTGCTGGTGCCAAAACAGGTGGCGAAGCTGGTGAGGCCAAAAATGCCGCCCAGCACGGCGCCCGCGGCAGGGCCAATGAGGATGGCGCCCAGGGTGACGGGGATCATCAAAAACGAGATCTCCAGTCCCAGGGTGCGCAGGTAGCCCAGCGGCGTGTACGCCATGACCAGCTCCACGGCGGCCAGCAGGGCCAGCTGGGTCAAAGCGCGGGTACGGGTGTTGTCTTTCATACAGAACTCCTTATCTGCTGTTCCGCCTCAAGCGCGGATACAGCGAAAGCAATTTATGTACTCGCTCTATATAATGTAATATATAGATGCGGGAACACCGTTATTTTGTGTTTTTCAGGTACAAGTCATACAGGCCGTCCAATACGAGGTCCTCATGGAGGCGGTGGGCATGGCCGCAGTGGGGCAGCACGATGGCCGCCAGCTCGCCCGTGGCCACACAGGAGGGCGCGGCGCCCAAGGCCTTGGCAAAGCGGTCCAGCATGCCATCCAACATGCTGGCGGTGCCCAGCACGGCGCCCGCCTGCATGCAGGCGGCGGAGTTGGTGCCCAGCACCCCGCAGGCCGGGGCGGCCAGGTCGATCTGGGGCAGCTGCGCGGTGCGGGCGCACAGGGCGTCCACGCCGGTGCGCACTCCCGGCATCAGCGACACGCCGCAAACGGCGCCGCCGGCATCCAGGGCCGTCATGGAGATGGCCGTGTCCAATGAGACGATGACACAGGGCAGGGGATAGCGCGCCTTGGCGGCCACGGCGCAGCACACCAATTCGCCGCCCAATTCGCCGGGATCATCCATGCGGATGGCGAGGCCCGTTTTCAGCCCCGGCCCCACATGGTAGATGCGCCCCGCATACAGCAGCCGCAGCGCGGCGCGGATGCGGGAGAACAGCGGCGGCACCACACAGGAGAAGATGACGCCGGACAGATCTGCGGGCCGGGCTCCGTGCAGGGAGAGGACGGCGCACATCTGGACGGCGTATTCGTCGGCGCTTTGGGACAGGCTGGTGTGCAGGCAGGCGCGGAAACGCCGCTCTCCCGCCTCATAGCCGCCCAATAAAACCGTGGAATTGCTCACATTGACGGTCAGGACCATGGCATCCACCTCTTTCCCTATTAATATAAGGAAAGCCAGAGGAAAAAGCAAGCCCAGATTTAGGGGTGCCCAGAGTAGGGAAACACCATATCTGTTGGTATGAAAAAACCTTTTAAAAAAATCGAAAAAAACCGTTGACACGGGAAAAAAGGTGTGATAATATAACTAAGCTGTCCGAGAGGACAGGGCGCACCTGCGAAAAGGGAAGAGAGAGCCTAAAGCGAACCGCGAAAAAAGCACTTGACAAGTAGCTTTGAGAGTGGTAAGATAAACAGGCTGTCGACTCGGGAGACCGGGACGAGTTCAGAAAAAGAAATCAAAAAAGTGCTTGACAAATGGCGCCGAGTATGATAGAATAAATGAGCTCTCACCGAAAGCGGGAGACGCAAAGGACCTTGAAAATTAAACAATATCGAAAGCTTAACGGAACCCTAATGAGTGGAAACACTCGCTGGCAGCAATGCCGGCAAAAACATTTCCTTTAAGTAATTTAGGACGCAAGCGATTGCGGACTGAAATGCTAAGATTTAGATTCAGCATTAGCTGGTTTAGATACCATTTAATGAAGAGTTTGATCCTGGCTCAGGACGAACGCTGGCGGCGCGCC
>CATXYA010000431.1 GCA_958403605.1 uncultured Oscillospiraceae bacterium | reverse complement strand
GCGGCGGCGGTGTACGGCGCCGCGGTCTATTAGCTGCCCTACACACAGGGGAGCCGTACCTTGGAGAGCATCGACGCTAAGGGCAATCCCTCGCAGGACCAGCGGCAGATCCCCAACGAGATGGGCGCGGACGCTGCCACCTTTGACGGCGAAGGCAACTACTATTTTGCCAGCAGCACGGGCGTCCACCGCCTTGCCAAAGACGGAAATATCCTGGAGACGATCTTCGAGGGCGGCGCCTTCGCTTTTGTGCCCACGGGGAAAATGATCGACGGCATCTGCCGGACGGCGGACGGCGATTTTCTGCTGCGGGTCATGGATATCAATAGCGATACATTTGCCCTGTACCGCTATCACTTCGATGAGACACTGCCCGCGGTGAACGACCAGCAGATCACGGTGTGGAGCTTATCGGAAAATGCCACAGTGCGCGCGGCGCTGGTGGATTTTTCTCAAAAGCACCCCGAGATCACGGTCAATTATTCGCCCGTGGCCGCGGATGGGATGGCGCTGAGCCGGGAAGATCTGCTGCGCACACTGAACACGGAGCTGCTGGCCGGCAGAGGGCCGGACGTCATGATCTTCGACGATGTGGATTACCAGCCCTATATCGACAAGGGCCTGCTGGCCGACCTCGCCGGTACGGTGGACCTGGCGGCGCTGAAACCCGAGCTGACCGGACCCTTTGTGCAGGACGGCAAAGCCTATGTCCTGCCCGCGCGCTTCAGCGTGCCCATCCTCTTCGGCGACCCGGGCACGGTGGAGGACCTGACGACGCTGGAGGCTCTGCAGGCGGCGATCCTGGCCTGCGCGCCGCGGCCCGACGTCAACTTGAACGATGAAAATTATTACGAGAAAATTTCCGCGGAAGAGCAATACGCCCTGTCGCTGCGTTCCGTCGAGGATCTGGTGGGGTTTGTCCTGCGCGCCTCGGCCCCGGCGCTGAAAAACGGCAAGGAGCTGAACGCGGACGCGCTGCGCGCGGTGCTTTCCTTCATCCAGGAGGTGGGCACCTACTACGGCCTGGCGGATTACCGCGACGAGCAGCCGAGCAACGGCATCATTGCCAGCAGTTCCGGCGGCACTTCCGATGAGATAGAACTGGGAGACGGGACGAATGAATATTCCAGCACCGGCCATGCGCGGTACGGCTGGGAGACGCTGGACACCCCGGCGGTGCTGGGAATGCTGTACCGGGCGGATTATGAAAAGGGTGAAAAATTCCCGGTGTCCGTCATCGTTCAGCCGGGCCTGGCGGAGGGCGCGTTCCTGCCCAAAACGCTGGTGGGCGTCAATGCCGCTTCCACGCAAAAGGACGCGGCGCTGGCGTTCGCGGAAGAACTGTTCAGCCCCACGGTCCAGGACGGTTATTATCTGGACGGCACCGCCGTGCGCGCCGATTCCTTCCAGAAATTCCTGGAGCGGAACGCGGATGCTATTGCCCGGGGAGAATTGACAGGCGACGCCCAGACGCTGTACAACGGCCTGAAAACGCCGGTGGTCGTCGACCCCACGGTGAAGGAAAAGCTGACGGCGCACGCGGAGAAGCTGTGCGCGGGCGAGGAGACTTTGGATGAAGCGGTGGCGGGCGTACAAAACGACCTGGCCCTTTACCTGGCGGAACAGAACTGAATCAAAACAGGCGGCCCGGTTTCCCGGGCCGCCTGTTTCTTTGTGATTGTTGCAGTTTAAGAGAGCCGTACCAAGCTGGCGGCGCCGATGATGCCTGCGTCGTTGCCCAGCTTGGCGGGTACCACCGGGGGAATGGGGATGCGCTCGCCGGAAAAGGCGTATTGGCGGGCGTAGGCGTTCAGGGGGTCCGTGAGGGCTTTGCCCTCGCCGCAGATGCCGCCGGAGAGCAAGATCATCTCGGGACGGAAAATGTTGATGAAGTTGGTGATGGCCTCGCCCAGCCATTCGATGTACTGGTCCACCACGGCCTTGGCAATACCGTCGCCCTTGCGGGCGGCCTCAAAGGGCAGGATGCCGTTCATCTCCCCATGGTTGTCCCGGCGCAGGCGCGCCAGCAGGCTCTCCGGGTGCTCGTCGGCCGCATGGTTGGCCTCGCGGATCAAAGCGGTGGCGCTGCAGTAGCTTTCGATGCAGCCGCGCCGCCCGCAGGTGCAGGGCTCGCCGCCCGCGATCAGCGTGGTGTGGCCCAGCTCGGCGCCGCCGGGGCCGCCCTCAAACAGCTTGCCGTCCAGTACCACGCCGCCGCCCACGCCGGTGCCCAGCGTCAGCAGCACGGCGCTTTGACAGCCCTTGGCCGCCCCGGCCACCACCTCGCCCAAAGCGGCGCAGTTGGCGTCGTTGGTGATGTGCAGCGGCAAATCAATGTACTTGCGGAACTCCTCGGCAAAGGGGATATTCTCCCAGAAAAAGTTGTTGGAGAAGACGATGACGCCGCGCGCGCCGTCCACGGTGCCGGGGCTGCCCATGCCCACGCCCACACAGTCGGCCAGGGTGAGCCCGGCTTTCGCCACCGCCTCCTTGGCGGCCTCGGCGATGTCTTGTACCACATCCTGCCAGGGGCGCTCCACCAACGTTTTGCGCTTGGCGGTGGCGATGATCTCGTTGCCCTCGTCCACGACGCCGGCTTTGATGTTGGTGCCGCCGAGGTCGATGCCGATGCGGTATTGCTGCGGCTCCAGGCGGGTGAACACGGCCACGGCCTCGCCCGTCACCGTATAGGCACCGCTGTCCGCGCCGATGAACACGCTGTCCCCGGGAC
>CATXYA010000430.1 GCA_958403605.1 uncultured Oscillospiraceae bacterium | reverse complement strand
ACGGCCTACTGCTGGCTTTTGTTTTTCCTTGCTTTCGCGGAAAAACAACGTAGCTTTACGCTTGCGTAAAGACATTCACAAGCAGTAGCAGGGCGGCTTGCCGCCCGCGTAAGCCTTCCCCCGGTGGGGGAAGGTGGCGCAAAGCGCCGGATGAGGGGGCGCCCGCGGGCGTTCCCCACGCAAAGCCGACCTTATCGAACAGGAGAACTTCCACTCCGCGGCCCCGCCGAAAAAATATCCTTGACAAAACAAAACCGGAATGAAAGAATGAATTGAATCCCTTCCTATTTGCAGAAAGGAGCCCGTCCCGTGAAAAAGTGGAACAATCTTCCCCTCAACCTCAAGCTGCTGGCCTGCTTCCTGGGCGCCATCTTCGTGCTGTCCGCCGTTCATCTGGGCTCCTATATGCGGCTGCTGGACACCATGACCCGCGAGGCCGAGGCCAGCGCCAACGAGCGCATGACCAGCGCCGTCACCCGCCTGGACGAGAGCCTGACGCACATCCGCAACAGCTATTTTTCCCTCACCTACACCCCGGCCTTCCGCACGGCCAGCAGCTCCGGCAGCCCGTCGGAATACGAGCGGGTGGATCTGTACGACAAGGCCGAGCTGTACCTCGGCGGCAACGCCAGCGTCTCGGCCTTCGCCATCTTTTTCCGCGGCAGCGACCAGGTGGTGACCTCCAGCGGCAATTACACCGACACGGAGTTTTTCACCCGCTCCTACAGCAGCGACGCCTACAGCGCCGATTTCTGGCGCGAAGAAAAGCTGGCCGCCTTCGCGCAGCGGTATTACCCGGCGGCTTCCTTTCTGCGCAACAGCCCGCTTTCTTCCGGCGCGGGGGCCGAGCTTTTGCCCGTGGCCTTCAAGCCCTACTGGAACAGCAATATCATGGTGCTGCTGTTTCTCGACATCGGCAGACTTTGCGCCGAGGCCGATCAATATCTGACCGAGGATTTCTACCTCTTTGCCGACGACGGCCGGCTGCTGTACGCCTCGGGCGGGCAGCCCGCGCTCACGGCCCTGCCCGAGCAGGACGACGCCTTGTTTGAAACGCCGGAGGGCGGCTATATCGCCCAGCATCCGTCCGCCCACGGCAGCTTTATCTATCTCAAGCAGCTGCCCAAAAACACCGTGGTGGGGCAGATCACCAGCAGCCTGTATTTCAGCCTCTTCACGGCCCTGGCCGCGCTGATCCTGGGCATCGCCATCGCCGTTGTCTCGGTGTGGCGGGTGCTGCACCCGGTGCAGGATATCCTGCGGCTGTTTTCCGGCGCGGACGCGCCCCCCGCCGCCGATGCGGACGAGCTGCACTACATCCAGGAAAACGTGGAGACGATGCTGCGCCAGCGCGAGCAGTACGTGCAGCAGATCTCCAAAAAGGATGCGGCCCTCTCGGGCTTTCTGCTGCAGTCCCAGCTGAAAAACATCTATGTGGAGCTGGACGCGCCCGACCAGGTGGCCGCCGCGGCGGACCGGGCCTTTTACATCCTCTACTTCCGCATCCATTACCGCAACGGCGCGCTGGACGCCATCTCCGCGGAGCCGCCCGCCGTGGCGCATATGCTGCTGGAAAATTTGCAGCACACGCTCACCCAGCTGTTCGGCACCGCGCTGATCTTCCAGCTGGAGCCCAACCAATTTGTCGCCAAGGTCAGCCTGCCCGCCGACCGGCAGGACATTGCCGGGCAGATGCAGGCCCTGCTGCAGCGCCTGGACAACGAGCGCGAATTCGCCTTTTTCACCGTGGTGCAGAGCGGCGCGCTGGGCGCGGACGGAGATTTCACCGCCGTCTACGACCAGGTGCTGGACGCGGCGCAGTACGCCCTGGTGGAAAGCCGCACCCAGCTGCTGCACCTGCCGCTGGAGCCGGGCGCCGCGGGCACGTTTTCCTTCCCCGCGGAGCAGGAACAGCAGCTGCGCGCCTTGGTGCGCGACGGCCATTCCGACGAGGCGGCGGCCCTGGCCCAGCGCATTCTGGCGCGCAACCTGGCGGCGGGCATCTGCCGCATCCACATGATCCTGCTGTGCTCGGCCATTGCCAGCGCCACGCTGCGCGCGCTTTCCGAGCTGCATCTGGCGGGCGGCGCGCCCGATTTGAACAGCAGCAGCGTTTACAACGAGCTGCCCCACTGCGACACCGCCGAGGATTACCAGGAGCTGCTGTGCGGCTTCGTGCGCAGCGCGGCCCTGTGCGCCGCGGCGCAGCCCCGGGCCGAGGAGCCGGTGCTGGAGGGCGTGCAGGCCTTTTTGGAAAAGAATTACCAGCGGGAATTTTCCATGGACGAGCTGGCGGAGGCGCTGCACCTGTCAAAAAGCTACCTGTCTACCTATTATAAAAGTAAGACGGGCGCCAATTTGAGCGACCGCATCCAGTTTTTCCGCATCCAGAAGGCCGTGGAGCTGCTGGCGGACCCCAAGCTGCGCATCGGCGACATCGGCGCGCTGGTGGGCATCAGCAACAGCAACACCTTTTTGCGCCAGTTCAAAAAATACACCGGCATGACCCCCAAAGAATACCGCATCCGCAAGCTCTCCATGCAGTGACCCCTTATGAGAAAAGCCCGCCCCCGAGGCGGGCTTTTCTTTTATTATCCTGTCATAACCGGCCCGGGATTGCTATCCTCAATCGATTCGCTTCCCGCCAAATTGTTCGATTGCCGCATTTTCAGAGCCGATGGCGAAAATCGTGCGGAATGAAAATTGCGCTTTTCCGCCCCGGTGCGGTACG
>CATXYA010000429.1 GCA_958403605.1 uncultured Oscillospiraceae bacterium | reverse complement strand
CCGGCATTAGCCTTCCTCGGAACCACTCGCCTAGCGAGTGGTTTTCTTTATACAACAAAAAGGGACCCTCCGGGGCCCCTTTTTTGCTATGCGCCCAGATACGCCGCGCGCACCTTGGGGTCGTTCGCCAGCTCGTCCGCATCGCCGGACATGGCGATGCTGCCCGTCTCCAGCACGTAGGCGCGGTTGGCGATCTCCAGGGCCTTTTTGGCGTTCTGCTCCACCAGCAGCACGGTGACGCCGTCCTGGTTGATGTCCCGGATGATGTGGAAAATCTCCTGCACCAGCAGCGGGGACAGGCCCATGGAGGGTTCGTCCAGCAGCAGCATTTTCGGCTTGCACATCAGCGCGCGGCCGATGGCCAGCATCTGCTGTTCGCCGCCGGAGAGTGTGCCCGCCGCCTGCCGCCGCCGCTCTTTCAAGCGGGGCAGCCGCTCAAACACCATTTCATAATCCGCCGCAATGGCGTCGTTGCCGTCGGTGCGCGTATAAGCGCCCAACTCCAGGTTTTGCTGTACCGTCAGATTGGCGAAAACACGCCGCCCCTCCGGCACCTGTGCCAGGCCCAGCTTCACGATCTCGTGGGCCTCGGTGTGGTGGATGGGCTTGCCGCAGAAGACGATCTCGCCGGTTTTGGGCTGCAGCAGATGGGAAACCGCGTGCAAGGTAGTGGTCTTGCCCGCGCCGTTGGCGCCGATGAGCGTGACGATCTCGCCCTGGTCCACGTGGAAGGAGATCCCCTTGATGGCATTGATGGCGCCGTAAGAGACCTCCAGGTCCTTCACGGAAAGCATTTCTTCCATAACTCAGTCCCCTCCCAAATACGCCGCAATCACCTTTGGGTCATTGCGGATCTCTTCCGGCACGCCGCGGGCGATGATGCGCCCATAATCCAGCACCGTGATCTGTTCGCACAGGCCCATGACGAAGCTCATGTCGTGCTCGATCAGCAGGATGGCGGGGCCGAACTTTTCCCGCACCGCCTTGATGGTCTCCATCAGCTCCCGTTTCTCGCTGGGGTTCATGCCCGCCGCCGGCTCGTCCAGCAGCAGCAGCTTCGGGTTGGTGGCCAGCGCGCGGGCGATCTCCAGCTTGCGCTGCTTGCCGTAGGGCAGATTGGACGCCAGCTGTTTGGCCTCAGCCTCCAGATCGAAGATCTTCAATAGCGCCATGGCCCGGCCGCGAATTTCGCGCTCGCGCTCGAAGAACTGCGGCAGGCGCAGGATGCCCGCCAGCGTGCCGTAACGGATCTGGTTGTGCAGGCCCACCTTCACGTTGTCCAGCACTGTCATGTCGCTGAACAGGCGGATATTCTGGAACGTGCGGGCGATACCCGCCTTGTTGATGGCCGCCGGGGCCTTGCCCGTGATGTTGACGCCGTCCAGGATGATATCGCCCTCCGTGGGCTGGTACACGCCCGTCAGCATGTTGAACACGGTGGTCTTGCCCGCGCCGTTGGGGCCGATGAGGCCGTACAGCCCGCCCTTTTCAATGGTGAGGTCCACCTTGTCCACGGCCTGAAGGCCGCCGAAGGCGATGCCAAGGTTGGAAACTTCCAGCAAAGCCATCTCAGGCGCCCCCTTTCTTTTCATCCTGCTGCTTCTGCGGCATTTTGGCAAACATCCGTTTGCGCCAGTTCACCAGCTTGGGGCTCTGGGTGAAGATCATCACACAGATGAGCACGATGGCGTAAATGAGCATGCGGTAATCGCTGAAGCTGCGCAGCATCTCGGGCAGCACCGTCAAAATAGCGGCTGCAATGATGGAGCCGCGGATGTTGCCCATACCGCCCAGCACCACGAACACCAGAATGAGGATGGAGGTGTTGTAATCGAATTTGCTGGCCACCAGCGAGGAGAAGTTGTGGGCGTACAGGGCGCCCGCCGCCCCGGCCAGCGCCGCGGAGATCGCAAAGGCGATCAGCTTGTACTTCGTCACGTTGATGCCGATGGATTCGGCGGCGATGCGGTTGTCGCGGATAGACATGATGGCACGCCCCGTGCGGGATTTGATGAGGTTCAGCACGATGAACAGCGTCAGCATCACCAGTAAAAAGCCCCAAAAGAAGGTGGCATTTTTCGGCGTGCCCACGATGCCCTGGGCGCCTTTGATGAGCACCTTGCCGTCCTCCGCCAAGTTCAGGGACATGGTATCCTTCATGGAGAAATGGAAGCCCGCGGCGTCATAGCCCAGATAGATGGAATTGAGCAGGTTTTTGATGATCTCGCCGAAGGCCAGCGTCACGATAGCCAGATAGTCGCCCCGCAGGCGCAGCACCGGGATGCCGATCAAAAAGCCGAAGATGCCGGCCATGACCGCGCCCACCAGCAGCGCTAGGGCAAAGCGCACCCACACCACAGGAATGATGTCCTGCATGCACAGGGTGAACAGCGCGCCTGAAAACGCGCCGATGCTCATGAAGCCCGCGTGGCCCAGGCTCAGCTCGCCCAGGATGCCCACGGTCAGGTTCAAGGAAATGGCCATAATGATATAAGTACAGATGGGCACCAGCTGCCCGCGCAGCGAGTTGGACATCACACCCGTGGCCGACAATACCTGCAGCACCACAAAGGCGACGATCACCATGGCGTAGGTGATCAGATTTTTACGAGCGGTCCGGCCCAGATTCTTGATTCCCATTCCGCCTCACCTACACTTTCTCGCTGATTTTTTTGCCCATGATGCCCGTGGGCTTCACCAGCAAAACGACGATCAGCACGCCGAACACGATGGC
>CATXYA010000428.1 GCA_958403605.1 uncultured Oscillospiraceae bacterium | reverse complement strand
CCCCGGTGGGGGATCGCGCCCGCAGGCGCATTTCGGAGGCCAACCGCTGCGCAGCGGCGGCTCTTAGGCCGGAGATAGGTGCCACCTTTTTCTTTGAGGCGGATGAGGGGGCGCGCACGCACCTGCCCTTTCCCGCCGCCCCCGTCACAGCCCCAGCCAGGCCTGCACCTTGGGCACGTAGCCCATGACGAAGATCACCAGGATCAGCACCGGCAGGCCCCAGGTGAGGTAGCCACGCGCCCAGCGCGGGAATTTGAGGCCCTTGCCCGTGTCGGCCTCGGCCAGGAAGTTGTCCCACTTCCAGCCGCGCTTGCTGACGCAGAACAGCAGGTACACCAAGCTGCCCAGCGGCAGCAGGTTGTTGGAGACGATGAAATCCTCCAGGGACTGGATGTCCCCGATGCCCGGCACGGTAAAGCCGCTCCACACGTTGAAGCCCAGCGCGCAGGGCAGGCTGAGCAGGGTGACGGCAAGGCCGTTGACGGCCACGGCGTGGCCGCGGTCCAGGCCCCACTGGTCCATGGTGAAGCTGATGAGGTTTTCAAACACGGCGATGATGGTGGACAGCGCCGCGAAGCTGAGGAACAAAAAGAACAGCGCGCCCCAAAGCTGGCCGCCCCACATCTGGTTGAACACGCTGGGCAGCGTGACGAACACCAGGCTGGGGCCCTCGCCGGGGTCCACGCCGAAGGCGAAGCACGCCGGGAAGATGATAAGCCCCGCCAGCAGCGCCACCACGGTGTCCAGCACGGCGATGTTGACCGCCTCGCCCGTGAGGCTGCGGCTCTTGCCGATATAGCTGCCAAAAATGGCCATGGCGCTGATGCCCAAACTGAGGGTGAAAAACGCCTGGCCCATGGCCGCGTACACCACCTCGCCGAAGCCGGCCCAGCCGCCCTCGAACATCTTGCCGAAATCCGGCACCAGATAAAACTTGAGGCCCGCCGCCGCGCCGGGCAGCGTGACGCTGCGCACGCACAGCACCAGCATGATGACGAAAAGGCAGCTCATCATGAGTTTCGTGACGCGCTCCACGCCCTTCTGCAGGCCCATGCTGCACACCAAAAAACCCAGCATCACGGCCACCAGCATCCACCCGACGAGCTCGGACGGATTCCCCAGCATTTGGCCGAACACGCCGCCCACCGCTTCGCTGGACAGGCCGTTGAACACGCCCGTGGCGCTTTTCACCACGTAGGACAGCATCCAGCCGCCCACGGTGGTGTAGAACATCATCAGCAGATAGCAGCCGCCGAAGCCCACCCATTTGGCCCAGTGCCATTTGCTGCCCGCGGGCTCCAGCGCCGCGAAGCTTTTGGCGCAGCTTTTCTGGCTGGCGCGGCCCACGGCGAACTCCATCACCATCACCGGCAGGCCCAAAATGACGAGGAATACCAGATACAGCAGCACGAAGGCCGCGCCGCCGTATTTGCCCGTGATATACGGGAAGCGCCACACATTGCCCAGGCCGATGGCGCACCCTGCGCTGATGAGCAGGAAGCCCAGCCGCGAGCCGAATTTTTCACGTTGTTCCATCCCTTGACCCCTTTGTCCGTTTTTCCCTTTTTCCGCAATATCTAAGCCAAGGATAGCAAAAAAGAAAAGTGCCGTCAACGAAAGACGGCACTTTTCCGGGTCGTATTTGTATTTTTATTCACTTTTCAGCAATTCCTGCGCCAGACGCAGGGCTTCCTCCGGTGTATAGCCCTCAAAGCTGACGACCAGTACACACCGGTCGACGTTTTTTCCTTGCAGGGGCTCTTGCACAGCATCTTCCGAGCGAATCATGTTTTCGACCGTTTTATCCAATGGACGCCAAGCCAGCAAATCGGAGGCTTTCATTTCCTGCGTTTCCTTGTTGGGTTTGGTGAAATACCGGCTGTGGGTAACGAGGACCGCCTCGTTCCAGTCCGTGGTTTTCAGCTCTACCAGTTCATCTTTCTCTTCCAGCGGAAGCTGCAGCGGGTCGTCCTTGTCCGCCAGCATGAAGCTGACCGCAATATTGGTGTCTTCGTCCTCCATCCAAATGCCTGTCATGGTGGCGGGGACCTCCTGCGGCGTGCCGGAAAGGACCAGATTGCGCGCGGTGCGGCGCTCTATTTGCAGCTGCGAAGCCTCCCAGCAGGGCGTCGCGGTGCCGGAGAATTTGCCGGCATCCGCCAGCGCCGCCCAGTTGAGCGCCCAGCCGTTTTCCTCCGCTTTTTGTCGGAAGCTGTCCTCTGTCAGCCTTGTTTGCGTATAAGATACGCGGCAGTGATTGGCATAAAGCGACGTCGTGACGGTCTCTTCATCCGATAGATTGGAATAACCATAAGTGGCGACCGCTCCCGAGGATCCGTCGCTGCCGCGCCACTGCTCCGGCGTCAAAAATTGGAACCAGCCCTGCTGCACGCCGCAGGCCACCAGGCCCACCACCAGCACGGCGGCCACGGCGATGGGCCAGCGCCGCCTTTTGGCGGCGCGCGGCGGCGTTTCGGCCGCCAGCACCCAGGCGTCCTCGGCCTCGCCGATGGCCCGGAACAATTCTTCCCGTGTCATATCCATGCCCCCTTTTCCTGTAAAAAACGCCGTAATCCGGCCCGGGCGCGGTGCAGCGTCACCGAGACCTTGTTCTCGCTGACGCCGCAGGCCGCCGCGATCTCTTTCACGGGCCGGGCCAAGTACCAGTATGTAAAGGCAACAGCGGTTTTCAGGCACGCGGCAATGCCTGCGGCTGCGTTATCCTCCTCGCGTTCCG
>CATXYA010000427.1 GCA_958403605.1 uncultured Oscillospiraceae bacterium | reverse complement strand
TAATAATCGGCGGCCTCCGCCTGAGCCTGCCCGGCGGCGCCGCCATTCCAAGTCCTGCGCCAAGGCCAGCCAGGCTTCATCCATAGGATCCGTCATGTCCGGCCAGCGGTCCAGCGGCGCGGGGCAGCGGTCCACCAGCTCCCGCACCGCGCGGTAGCGGCGGAGGAACCGCACAAGATCCAGCGCCAGAAAAAGCGCGCCCACACTCACCAGCAGCAGGCTGGTGTACCGCGGCAGTTCCGCCGGGCCGTGGTAAAGCATGTTCAGCAAAAACAGCGTGCCGCAGCACAGCGCCAGCAGCAAGGGCCCGCGCCAGGCGCGCTTGGCGTAGAGCATCAGCAGCTTCATGGCAGGTCCTCCGCCACGTAGCCCACGCCCTTCTGGGTGCGGATCAGCTCCGGCAGGCCCAGGGCGGCCAGCTTTTTGCGCAGCCGTGTCATGTTCACCGTCAGGGTGTTGTCGTCCACAAAGGCCTCGGAATCCCACAGCGCGCGCATCAGCTCGTCCCGGGAAATAATATGCCCCTTGCGCTGGAACAATAGCTCCAAGATGCGCGCCTCGTTTTTGGTGAGCGTCTCGCGGGCCTGACCCGCGCTGACGGTGGCCGCCGCCAGGTCCAGGGACGCGCCGCCGCAGGTGAGCACCGTGCCGCCCGCGCTGAAATCGTAAGAGCGGCGCAGCAGCGCCTCGATCTTCGCCACGGCCAGGGAGAGGTCAAAGGGCTTGGGGATGACATCATCCGCGCCCAGGGAAAGGGCCATCACCTGGTTCATATTGTCGGCGGCGCTGGACAAAAACAGAATGGGCACCCGGCTCTTCTCCCGGATGAGGCGGCACCAATGGTAGCCGTCAAAAAAAGGCAGGCTGATGTCCAGCAGCACCAAATGCGGCGCTTCGGCGTCGAACTGGGCGTCCACCCGGCGAAAATCGCGGGCGCGCACGGCCTCATAGCCGTAGCGCTGCAAAGTGCGCTGCAGCACGCCCGCAATGGTGTCGTCATCCTCCACGATCAGGATCTTATACATGGAACTCCCTCCCTTAAACGCAACGGCGGCCCCGTGTGTTTTTCTTCAATTTGGATTGTAACACGCAGGGCGCTGTGATACAATAAAAACGATTTTTTTGATAAGGTGTGACTGCACTTGAAAGCCTTGCTTTCCAATTTCAAAGGGTATTACAAGCAGCTGGTCCTGGGGCCGCTGTTCAAACTGCTGGAGGCCATTCTGGAGCTGATGGTGCCGCTGCTGATGGCGGACATCATCGACGTGGGCATTGCCGGCGGCGACGGACACTACGTCGTCACCCACGGCTTGATGATGCTGGGCCTGGGCGCGGTGGGCCTGGGCTGTGCGCTCATCTGCCAATACTTTGCCGCCGTGTGCGCGCAGGGCTTTGGCCGCAGCCTGCGCAAACAGCTGTTTCGCCGGGTGTTCAGCCTCTCCCGGGCCGAATACGGCGCCGTGGGCACCGACACGCTCATCACCCGCCTCACCAGCGATGTCAACCAGGTGCAGACGGGCGTGAACATGTCCATCCGTCTGGCGGTGCGCGCGCCGTTTTTGACGGTGGGCTCCATTGTGATGGCCCTGTCCATCAACTGGCGCATCGGCCTGATCTTTCTTCTTTCCACGCCGCTGATCGTGGCGGTGCTGTATTTCATCATGAACCGCACGGTGCCGCTGTACGGCGGCATCCAGAAGGGACAGGACCGCATTTCCCGCCTGGCGGGGGAAAATTTGGAGGGCGTGCGCGTCATCCGCGCTTTTTCCAAGCAGCAGGCCGAGGTGGACACCTTCGGGGCGGCGGGGGATGAATTGGCGGCCTTGACGGTGCGCGTGGGCAAGATCTCGGCGGCGCTGAACCCCATCACCATGGTCGTCGTCAACCTCGCCATCGTGGCCATCGTCTGGTGCGGCGCGCAGTTTGCGGACGGGGGCCGCATCGCCCAGGGCGAGATCATTGCCCTGGTGAACTATATGAACCAGACGCTGCTGGCGCTCATCGTGCTGGCCAATATCATCGTCATCATCACCCGGGCCATCGCCAGCGCCAAGCGCGTGGCGGAGGTGCTGGACCTGGAGCCCAGCATGTCCGCGCCTGAGGCCGACAGGCCCGCCGTGGCGGGCGCGGCGCGCCTTGCCTGCGAGCAGGTGAGCTTTTGCTATCCCGGCGGCGGCGACGCGGCGCTGGAGGACATCAGCTTTTCCCTGCGGCCCGGCGAGACGCTAGGCGTCATCGGCGGCACCGGCTGCGGCAAGACCACGCTGGTGCGGCTGCTGACGCGGGAATACGCCGTCACCAAGGGCCGCGTATTGGTGGACGGTGTGGATGTGAAAGACTATACGCTGCGTGGCCTCGCCGCCAAATTCGGCGTGGTGCCGCAGACGGCCCGGCTGTTCGGCGGCACCATCCGCTCTAATTTGAAGCTGGGGTGCGGGGACGCCCCCGACGCAGCTTTGTGGCAGGCGCTGGAGACGGCGCAGGGCGCCCAATTCGTGCGCGAAAAGCCCGAGGGGCTGGACACGGCGGTGGAAGAGGGCGGCAAAAACTTTTCCGGCGGCCAGAAGCAGCGCCTCACCATTGCCCGCGCCCTGGCGAAGGAGCCGGACATCCTTATTTTGGACGATTCCGCCTCGGCGCTGGATTATGCCACAGACGCCGCGCTGCGCAGGGCGCTGAAAACGGACACCGCGGGCATGACGGTGGTCATGATCAGCCAGCGGGCCTCTACCATCAAAAATGC
>CATXYA010000426.1 GCA_958403605.1 uncultured Oscillospiraceae bacterium | reverse complement strand
CGGGGTAATGATGACGGTGGCGCTGCGGCCCGGGCACAGCAAGCGCTGCAGGACTGCCTCCACATCCGCCCGCTGCAGGGCGGCCAGCGCGTCCAATTCCATGGCCGGGGTGCGTCCCCTGAAATAAGACGACAAAAGGCCCGTTGCGGCGTCATCCACCGTTTCAAGATCGCTCACCAATTCGCCGTAGCGCTGATTTTTACAAAGCGTGAACAGTTCTTCGTCCACACCGTCCCGCTGCAGGTGCCCGATCTCCGCCAGCAGCAGCCCGCGCACCGTGTCCGGCTGGGCGGTCTCGCCGCCGAACATCAGGTTGAACGCGCCGGGCAGGCTCATCACCTCGCCGGAAAACCCGGCGTCCACCAGGTTTTCATCGTAGAGGCGGCGGTACAGCGGCGTCATGCTGCCGCAAACAAGCTCGCACGCCAGCTCAGCGGCCAGCTCCGTTTTCAGGGCGTCCGCCTCAGCGGGCGGCGTCAGCTTGAAGCCCAGGCCCAGCAGGGGCTTGGCCACCGCCATGGAAAACTCCATGCGCTCCTGCGCCACGCCGGCGGGCTCCGCGGGGGCGATACGCGTTACTTCGCCCTCTTTTTTCACGATCTGCGCGCGCTCCACCGCCGCCAGCACCTGCTGCATGGTGACGTTGCCCGCCACGGCCAGCGCCATGTTCTGGGGCCGGTAGAACGCGTCGGTGCAGGCGTACAGCAGCTCCGGTGTGATCCCGGCAATGCTCTCCACGCTGCCCGCGATATCGTCGCGCAGCGGATGAGCGTGATACAAACACTGGAACATGGCGAACATCAGCCGCCAATCGGCGGAGTCGTCGTACATCTTGATCTCCTGGCCGATGATGCCCTGCTCCTTTGCCACCGTCGCCGCCGTAAAATAGGGGCGCGAAACGAAGCTGAGCAAAATATCCAGGTTTTCGTCCGTGTGGCCGGAAGCCGTAAAGACGTAGCAGGTCTTGTCAAAGCTGGTGAAGGCGTTGGCGTTGGCGCCCGTTTTCGCGTACAGGGTAAAGGCGTCGCCCTCCTCGTTTTCAAACATCTTATGCTCCAGGAAATGGGCGATGCCCGCGGGCAGGCCGTACCGCTTGCCGTCCAGGGTGAAGGCGCGGTCGATGCTGCCGAAGTTGGTGCCATAGACGGCGTGCAGGCCGGTGAAGCCCGGCATGGGGCGCACCAGCACCGTCAGGCCGTTGTCCAGCGTCGCCTGTTCAAAGCCCGCCGCCGCGGCCACCGCGCTGCGCTGTGTCTCATTCATGGTCCGCGCCCCCTTTCGTCAAACAATAGACCACCGACAGGCTGAACCGCGCCAGCACGCAGCGCACATCGTCCGCCGTCACCTGTGCTGTGGCCCGCATGACATCCTCGGGCGCGCACTGCGTGCCGCGGAAGATCTCAGAGAACCACCAGGACTCGGTGGCCTGCAGGCTGTCGCCCACGCAGATCAGCGAATTGAGCAGGGCGCGCTTGGTCTCATCCAGTTCTTTTTCCGTGATGGGGCCGGTGCGCAGCGCCTCCAATTCCCGCAGGATGGCCCTCTGCGCCTCTTCGGCCTTGGTGTGCTCGACGCCGCTGTCGATGAGCAGCTGCGCCGTGGCGGCATTGAAGCCCGCCGAGCAGTAATAACACAGGCTTTCTTTTTCACGCACGTTTTGGAACAGGCGGCTGGTGGCGGTGCCGCCCAGCAACGCCACGGCCACGCGGGTGGCCGCCAGGTCGTCCGCCGGGTCCAGGGGCGCGCCCGCGGTGAACAGCAGGCACAGCTTGCCCTGTACCGTGTCCATGGGCTCGGCAAAATGCTGCGGCGCGGTGCGCGGCATCGCCAGCGGTGGGCGCGGCGCCTCGGGCGCGCGGCAGAACAGCGCCAGGCTCTCCCGCAGCGCGCGCTCAGCCACCGCGGCGTCGATGCCCAGCGCCAGCACCTCCACCTGGGCGGTGCGCGCCATGTGCTCAAACGCCTCGGTGACCATCTGCGGCGTCAGGCCGTCCACCTCGTCTAAATATCCCCAGCGCTCGATGCCTGCGGGGTCGTCGCCGAAAAATTTGCGGCGCGCCTGGCGGATGCAGTACGAACGCTTTTCGTTGATCTCGCTCTCCAGCTGCTCGCGCAGCTGCTCTTTTTCAATGGCCACATACTCCGCGTCGATGCCGCCCGCATCGTCCCGTGTGGGCGTGAAGGCCGTACCGAAGGCCAGCTCGGCATAAGCGCCGCTGAGGCGCTCCCCCGCCAGGGCAAAGGCATCTTTCAAGCCGGTGACGGCCACCGTGAGCACACGGTTGGCCCCCACCATGGAGCTGTCCACCGACAGGCTGGCCCCGTACAGCCGGGCCAGTTTTTTCGACAGCTCCGTCATGTCCGGGCAGCCCGCGTAGCCGCGCTCCAGCACCAGCGGCAGCAAAGCCTCGGCGGTGGCGCGCCCGCGGGTGGCGGGCCAGATGAAGTTGATAGTGATACGCTGGCGGCAGAACTTGTCCGCATCCAGGATGGTCAGGTACGCGCCGGGCGCGATATTTTTTCGGTCAAGCATGTAAATTCCTTTCTGTTATCCCGCTTGGCCCAGATATTCCTCCAGGCAGATTTTTTGCTCCATGATCTTTTTGGCGTCCTCGACGCCCACATAGCGGTAATGCCAGGGCTCAAAGCTGGTGCCCGTGATCTCCGTCTTGTCCTTGGGGTAGCGCAGGATGAAGCCGTACTCGGCCGCGTGCTCCACCAGCCATTTGGCCCCCGCCGTGTCG
>CATXYA010000425.1 GCA_958403605.1 uncultured Oscillospiraceae bacterium | reverse complement strand
GGATGGTGATGTCCGTGGTGACGCTGGCCATCAGGATCAGGACATGCTTGCCCTCCAGCATCGGCTGCAGGTTGTCGCGGAAGATCAGCTGGCTGTTGCTGTTGTACTCGGGCGTCACCACATAAATGGTCTGATGCGCATTCATGGAGTGGAGGCCGCTCTTCGTCAGCTCTTCCGCCAGCATCGTGCCGATGACCTGCGTGCCGTCCAGGCAGACGATGGTGTCCACCACGGTACCCATCATGTATTTGCCCGCCAGTGCTTTGGCGATCTCACCCGCCTCGGACAGGCGGGTCTTGAGCGTGGTCATGTCGATATAGTAATTGACGTGGGAGTGGTTTGTGGCGAAGTGTCCGGAAACGACTTTCAAGGGGACGGTGGTGTTTTGGCCGTGCAGTTTGATCATGCGTTGTTCCATTGCTACATTCCTCCAACTCAAAAAGCGTTCTGAACTCAGAACGCTTTTTTTATCATATCATACTATTGCCGTAAAATCAACAAACCAGGCCCATAAAATGGAATTTTTCAGGTCACTTGCGCAGATTGCCGAAGAGGCCACGCACCAGCTGGCGGCCCAGCTCCCTGCCCACGGTGCTCAAAGTATTGTCCACTGTGCGCTCCAGCGCCGTTTTGCGGTGGGACCGCGGCGCTGCGGCGCGCGGCTGTTTGGCCGTCTTGGCCGCTTCTTCTTCCTCCGCCTGTTTCTCCGCCTCTTTGGCCTCCTGCTCCGCCGTGGCGCTCAGCTTCTCGTAGGCGCTTTCCCGGTCGATGGCTTTGTCGTATTTGACACCCAGCGGGCTTTGGCGGATCAACTTTTCCACGGTGGCCGCATCGGCGGCGCCCAGGCCGCTGCGGGGCGGCAGGACGTTGGCGCGCTGCACCACCGTGGGCACACCGTCCTCGTCCAGCAGTGAGATCAGCACCTCGCCGGTGCCCAGCTCCGGCAGTACCGCAGCACAGTCGAAGGCGGGGTTGGCGCGGAACGCCGAGGCCGCTGCCTTCAGGTTTTTCTGCTCCGCGGGCGTGTAGGCGCGCAGCGCGTGCTGGATGCGGTTGCCCAGCTGCGCCAATACGGAATCCGGGATATCGGAGGGCTGCTGGGTGATGAAATAGACGCCCACACCCTTTGCGCGGATGCGGCGCACGACCCCTTCCACCTTCTCCACCAGCGATTTCGGCGCGTCGCGGAACAGCAGATGCGCCTCGTCGAAGCAAAAGACCATTTTGGGCTTGTCCAGGTCACCGGCCTCCGGCAGGCGCTCGTACAGCTCCGACAGCATCCACAGCAAAAATGTGGCATACAGCAGCGGATGCTGAAACAGCTCCTGACATTCCAGCAGGTTCAAAAAGCCGCGTCCGTCCGTGTCGCACTGCATCCAGTCGCCGATATCCAACGCCGGTTCGCCGAAAAAGGCTTCGGCGCCCTCGTCCTCCAAATGCAGCAGCGCCCGCTGGATGGTGCCCACCGATTGGGTGGATACGTTGCCGTATTGGGTCTTGAACTCGGCGGCATGGTCCCCCACATACTGCACCATGCTGCGCAGGTCCTTCAAATCGAGCAGCAGCAGGCCGCGGTCGTCCGCGATGCGGAAGACGATGCGCAAAATCCCCGCCTGCGTGTCGTTGAGCGCCAGCAGATGGCCCAGCAGCTCCGGCCCCATCTCGGAGATCGTGGTGCGCACCGGGTGCCCCTGCTTGCCGTAGACGTCGAACAGCCGCACCGGGTAACCGCTGAACGAAAAGTCCTCCAGATGCATCGTGTCGATGCTCTTCTGGATATGCTTGTTCATCTCTCCCGGCAGCGCCATCCCTGAGACATCGCCCTTGATGTCCGCCAAAAAGACCGGTACCCCCATATCGCTGAACGATTCGGCCAACACCTTCAGCGTCACGGTCTTGCCCGTGCCCGTTGCCCCCGCGATCAGCCCGTGGCGGTTGGCCATGCCGGGGCACAAATAGACGGGGCCCTCCCCCGTCGCCATCCAGATCGTCTGCTGTTCCTTTAAATACATGAAAAACACTCCCCTGCGCCGTTTTTTCTATTTTAACATAAAAGCCCGGCTTCCTTTACAAAACTTTCATGAAAAACCAGAACGGATATGGTATACTTTTATTATCAAGAACGGTTTCCCATCTGCAAAGGAGAGAGTTGAAAGGCCATGAACCTTTTCTATTTTTTGACCCCCAAGGCAGAAGTCGCTTACTTATATGATGATTTCACCGTGCGCCAGGCCTTGGAAAAAATGGAGTACCACCGCTATTCCTCTATCCCCATCCTCAACCGCAAGGGCGAATATGTGGGCACTATCACCGAGGGCGACCTGCTGTGGGGCATCAAGCGGGAGTATAATCTGGACCTGCAGGCCGCTGAGGACCTGCCCGTCCTGCGCATCCCGCGCAAGCGCGATTACCAGTGCGTTTCCATCGATACTGGCATGGAGGAATTGATCGGCGCCGCCATGCACCAGAATTTCGTGCCGGTCATCGACGCGAAAAACAGCTTTATCGGCCTCGTCAAGCGCAACAGCATCATCCAGTTCTGTTATGATCAGTACCGCGGCAGCCAGAAAAAGCTTCCCTCCGCCTGCAGCCGCGCGGTCAACGGAAAAACGGAGAAAAAGCTTGCCGAAAACGCTTGACAAATCGACAGGGATATCCTATAATATCACTTGCCGCTCAACGCAGCGGCGATGTCCGGGTGTAGCGCAGTTTGGTAGCGCGCTTGAATGGGGTTCAAGAGGCCGTGAGT
>CATXYA010000424.1 GCA_958403605.1 uncultured Oscillospiraceae bacterium | reverse complement strand
GCCTTACGCCTCCTTGCCAAACAGCACGGCCAGCTTGCCCTCGTCCAGCTGCGCGCCGATGACGCACAGGCGGCCCGTGTACTCGGCGGGGCCGGTGCGCACGTTCCATTCGCCGGGCACGTAGTCGAAGTGCAGCCAGGTGCCGTCCTCGGCGGGCACGATGCCCTTGGCGCGCAGCACGCTGCCGTATTCGCCGCAGTCCAGCGCCTCCAGCTTGGCCGTCACCGCCTCTTTGGTGAACTTGGCCGGGGATTCAAAGCCCCAGCTGGTGAACACCTCGTCGGCGTGATGGTGGTGCTCATGGTTGTGATGATGCTCGTGGCCGTGTTCTTCCTCTTCGTGGCCGTGTTCGTGCGCATGCTCGTGCCCGTGTGCATGTTCGTGCCCTTCGTGATCATGATGCTCGTGGTCGTGCCCGTCGTGGTCATGGTGTTCATGCTCATGCTGGCAGGCCTCGCAGGTGCAGCCCTCCTCATGGTGATGTTCATGCTCGTGGGCGGCGGTGGTCTCGGCGGCCAGGGCCATCAATTCCTCCTGCAGGCTATTTTTCTGTTCCATAGCCGCCAGCAGCTGGGCGCCCGTCAGCTGGTCCCAAGGGGTGGTGACGATGGGGGCCTTGGCGTTGCGCCGGCGGATCAGCTCCACCGCCTGCGCCACCTTTTCCTCGCTGGCGGTGCCGGTGCGGCTCAGCAAAATGGCGCTGGCGTGCTCCAGCTGGTTGTTGTAGAACTCGCCGAAGTTTTTCGAGTACACCTTCACCTTGTTCACGTCCGCCACCGTCACAAAGCCCGCCAGCTCCACGTTGGCGTGCAGGTCCTGCACGGCGCGGATGACGTCGGACAGCTTGCCCACGCCGGAGGGCTCGATGAGGATGCGGTCGGGGTGGTACTCGTCCAGCACCTTTTGCAGGGCCTCGCCGAAATCGCCCACCAGGCTGCAGCAGATGCAGCCGGAGTTCATTTCCGTTACCTCGATGCCCGCCTCTTTCATAAAGCCGCCGTCGATGCCGATCTCGCCGAACTCATTTTCAATGAGCACCAGCTTTTCGCCCGCGTAGGCCTTTTGGATCAGTTCCTTGATCAAGGTCGTTTTTCCGGCGCCCAAAAAGCCGGAGAAAATGGTGATCTTTGTCATTGCGCGTAGTACTTCCTTTCAAAAAATGCAGTGCGCCGTCTTCAAAAACGGCGCACGTGGTACCGTGTTCAGCCCTGGCAGCCCAGGCCGTCCCAATCCTGGAAATCCTCCGCCTTGGCGATCTGCAGCGGGTCCAGCTTTTCGCCGTCCGCCGCCGCGGCGGGCGCGGCCTCCACCGGGTTGGCGTTGGGGCCGTTGTCGGCCTCCTCGTGGTGCAGGCGGTAGAGGGTCTGTGCCTGGTCGGGGGTGATGGTCTCGTCCGGGAATTCCCCCATGGTCTCGGCCCACTCGCCGGTGAGCAGGGTCTTTTCCTCCTGGCGGCGCACCAGCCGGAACGCCAGTGCAGCCAACCCGGCAGCCACCCCCAAAGCGGCAAAATTCTTCCAAAGCGCCATCAATATTCGCTCCTTTATATTAAGATTAAGAAAGTGGATAACAAGGATAAAAGGTGATACAAACAGGCCGCCCGCAAAGCGTATTGCGGTTATTATAACATGACGCCGCGAAGCGGCCACAACAAAACCGCATTTACTGCGGTTTTGCATGTTTCAATGTTGGCAATACAGGGGCTGCGAAGCAGACCCATCCGCGGCATTTTAAGGCCGCGGAGAAGGTTTGCAAAGCAAACCGCATTGCAAACATTATAACCCTCCCCCCGCCAACTTGCAAGGCGGCGGCGGGGTTCGACGCAGTTCATCTTGTGGATTTTTGTGAAAAATGATAGAATTGAAAAAACGGTGGAACGTTGGAACCAGAAAGAGGGCACTTTTGATGAAAAGGACAAGCCGTGCACTGCTGGCGGTGCTGTTGGCGGGCGTGCTGGCGGGCTGCAGCCTGATGCAGGCGCAAAAAGCTGACCCGGCGGTGGAAAATGCGCTGAAAGAAGTGCAGGCGCCGGTGGAAAGCTTTTTAAACGCACAGACCCTTTCCTATGAATATGAGATGACGGTCACGTCCCCTGAGGGCGTGGTGAGCGGCCTCGGCACCTGCCTGTACCAGCAGGACGGCCCCGCGTGGTATGAGCGGCAGTCCCTGTTCGGGGAGGGGGTGCTGGCCACGGGCATCAGCTATGAAACGCTGTATCTGGCGGGCCAGCGCTGGACGCGCCAGCAAAAGCTGATCTCCTCGTCCATGGCGCAGTGGAGCGAGGAAAAAGGCAGCACCCTGCCCAGCGGCATGGACGGCCTGGCGGCGCTGCTGGCAAAAGCGGAAAACTTTGCGGCGGTGGAAGACGTGGACGGCACCTATGCCTTCACCCTTTCCGACGCGTATTTGAAGACGCTGGGCGGCAAGACCACCGGCGGTTCCCTGTCTCTCACGGTGGCGGACGGCGCCGTGACGGGCCTTGTGCAGGAGAGCACCGAGGAACGCAGCGAGGGCGCCGTCACCACCAGGCTCACCATCACGGAGCTGCGCCTAGGCGATCCCAACGTGGCCGCCCAGATCGAGGGCGAGCGCAGCGACCTGCCGGAAGAATGAGCAGTTGAAAAAGGAAAAGCGCGCTGCAAAACAGATTGCAGCGCGCTTTTTTTATTTGATTTCTGGTGGAAGAGGGGAGGCCCGCGGGCGCCCCCTCATCCGCCTCATTGCATTCGGCACCTTCCCCCACCGGGGGAA
>CATXYA010000423.1 GCA_958403605.1 uncultured Oscillospiraceae bacterium | reverse complement strand
GGCAGTTTCCACCCAAACTCCGCGCAGAAAAACTCCCCGCAGCCTATTTTTTCGGCCACGTGGGCCACCCTTGGCCCACGGCCATTGGAATAAACTTTTTTTGTTGCGAAGCAATAAAAAAAGCCGCACCTCTGGACGTTGTGTGCCCAGACGGTCGGCAATACTTCGCGTTCATACTCCCCTGTGGTAAGCTCCACATTCCGTCAGTCGTATGACATCTTTACTATACCCATCCGGTGGAGATTTGTCAATGTCCCGGCGAAAAAATATCGTTTTGCACAAAAAAACAGAGAGCACAACATGTGCTCTCTGTTTTTTGCCGAACCTCATTCTGTAGTGGCTGGGACGGGGGCCAGGCTGGAGACGTCGTTGGCCTGGAAGGCCTCCGAGGTGATATCCGCCACCCGGTTCAGGATCCACGCGCCGTCCCGGAAGACGAACTCGCAGCACTGGTAGGCGGCCTCGTCGGCCTCATTGCGGTCGCCCTCTTTTTCCGTGACATGGTAGCTGTAGGCCGCCACACACAAAAAGCCGGGCTCTTCGCCCACCTGGACGGGCTGCAGGCTGGCTTCACTGCAGGCCGCGCCGAGATATTGGAAGACGTGGGAGGTATTGCGCTCGGTGGCAAGGCCGCCCGCCAGCGCGGTGCGCAGGTCCTCGGTGATGCCGGTCACCTTGGCGATGTCCTGGTTGTTCACCGCGTCCAGATACGAGGCGAAATAAGCGCCCAGCATCGTGTTGACATCAGAGCCGCTGGGCACGCCGCCCGTGGTCTGGATATTCTCAAAGGTGAGGGCGGTCTGCGCCTTGTCGGCAAAGACGGCGCTGCCGGTGGTCACGGCGCCGTGGGGCGCGGTGTACGTCATGGTGATGGTGCTGCCCACAGCGATCTGCGGCAGGCTCACCGTGCCCTCCACGGGCTTTTGCGGCACCTCCACACCGTCCACGGCGATGACGGCTTCATCTGAGACGCAGCCGGAGACGGTGATGTCCGAGGCGGGCAGGGAACCGTCGAAGGCGGTGGGCGCGGCGGTGTCGAACAGCGTCAGCGCCACATCGCCGCCCGCCAGCGCGGCCCCGGTGCCGGACACGCCGGTGACAGACACCGTGTGCTGGCCGGGAAACAGGTTTTTGTAGAGGATGCCCCCGTCCGTGGCGTCGCCGGTGCGCGGCGTGCCGTCCATGGACAGCAGCAGGTTTTGGGCGTCCGCCGTCAGCAGCAGCTGGACGCTGTGCACCGTCATGCGGTAGCTGGCATAGCCCAGGAAGGCGGAATCCTTCTCCACGCCCAGGGCGGGGTAGCTTTCGCCCGCGGCGCTGGGGTCCACCACCTGGTCCTCCAGCTGGGCCTGCAGCTTGGCGCGCTCCTCCTCGCCGGCGAACGCACGGCATAAAGCGGCGGCGCCGGCCTCGTCCACCTCCAAATCAACGCCCACCAGCAGGGGCTGCAGCGCGGCGGTGTCGCCCGCAGCCAGCGCCGCAGTGACCTTGCCGATGAACTTGCTGGGGTCATATTTGCTGTACAGCACCTGCGCCGTCGTCACCAGCGCGCAGAACAGCACGGCCAGTACAGCGGCGGTGACCGCCAGGACGCGGGTGGTGCGGCTGCCGCGCCGGGGGCGGGCGGCATGGGGCTGGATGGCAGCGGCAGCCTTGTCCACATCGCTCCAGCGGGTCTCGTCGGCCTCTTCGTCGGCCTCTTCCGCCTTGCGGCGGCGCTCCGCCGCCTCCTGGTGGGCCTGCTGGTACGCGCGCTCGCGCGCCTTGCGGGCGGCCTCGCGCCAGGCCTCCTCGGGCATGTCCAGCTCGGCGGTGCGGGCCAGGGCCTCGTCGGAGACGGAGCCCTCTTCGTAGGCCAGCTGGGCCGCCTCTTCCAGTTCCTCGGGCACGTCCGGCAGTTTGAGGTCCTCCGGCTCGGGCGGGCGGTTGGCATTCGTTTTGCGGTTGCTCATAAGATCCTCCTATCTTTGGGAGCGCACAGGGCCGCGGCCACGTGGCTGGCGGCCAGGGCGCTTTGCCGCGCCAGGGTGAACAGCGCCTCGCCCGCGGCGGGGCAATGCTGCAGGATATGTTCCATCAAATGGGGCGTCAGCGCCCGGCCGTGCACGCCGCGCCGCAGGGCGTCGGCGTGCGCCTCGTCCAAGACACGCTGCGCCAGGGCGGCGTCCAGCGCCTTTTCCGCGGGGATGCATTGGGTGATGAGCACGCCGCCCGCCAGCCCCAGGTCCCACTTGATCTTGGCGATGTGGGCGGCCTCGGCCTCCGAGCGCACCGCCCGGTCGGTGTGATAGTGCGCATCGCGGCAGTAGAACGCGGGGAACTCGCCGCTGCCCAGGCCCAGCACGGGCACGCCCATGGTCTCCAGGTATTCCAGCGTCAGAGCGGCGTCGCCCCCGGGCTTGATGCCCGCGCACACCACGGCGATGCTGGACTTGCGCAGCTCCTGCAGGTCGGCGCTGATGTCGAAGCCGCCGGGCCGTGCGCCGCCGATGCCCGCCGCGGCAAACACGGGGATGCCCGCCAGGATGGCGGCGATCATGGTGGCCGCCGCTGTGGTGGCGGCGCTGCCGCCGGTGGCCAGCAGCACGGGCAGGTCCCGCCGGGAGGCCTTGGGCGCGCGGCCGTGGGCGGCCAGCGCTTCCAGCTGCGCGGCGGACGTGCCCACGTGGATGACGCCCTCCAGCACCGCCACGGTGGCGGGCACGGCGCCGCCGTCCCGCACGGCGCGCTCTTTTTCCCGGGCAAAGCGCAGGCCG
>CATXYA010000422.1 GCA_958403605.1 uncultured Oscillospiraceae bacterium | reverse complement strand
GCGGAGGTCCTCAAAAAAGCGCACCGAACAAGCGACAAAAGAAACGCATCAATCGTACCTTTCAAT
The DNA here is from genome assembly GCA_958403605.1 of uncultured Oscillospiraceae bacterium. GTDB lineage: Bacteria > Bacillota > Clostridia > Oscillospirales > Ruminococcaceae > Ruthenibacterium. Next base: position 2,696 of record CATXYA010000422.1, on the reverse strand, counting down.
ATGGACCGTGGCGACCGCAGACCGGTTGGGTTCGCCCGAAGTGAGGTCTTGCGGGGCCGGAATCAACATCATAAAGCCCTCTTTCCCATATCGCTGCTCATATCCCTGTGCGTATTTTTCATCAACAGAAAGATGCTGTACCTCTCCAATGACCATCGCCGTAATTCCTGCGCCGCTGAGATCCTGGACCCCTTTCAGGGTACACTCCATATTGAGAAAAGCCTCCTGGATCACCGGAGCATGGATCGTTTTTGCCGTGGAAAGCGTGAAATTCCCCACTGCAAATTCATCGGTTTCCAAGCTGTTTTGCTGGATTGTATCGATCAAACGGTCATAATAGCTTAGGGGAAGAAAATTGATGCAAAAGCACTTTTCGCGCTGGATATTGGCATAAGTATGGGTGCACTGGTACAAATTCCCCATAACGGCAAAGAAAGCTGTTTTGTCACCATGAAAGCAGCTCCAGGAATGAAAACAAACATTCGGTTCTCCGTTTTCCTTCCAGGTGGTAATGGCAAACAGGACCGTTGGAATGCCCGCTGTTGTTTCAAAGTGGGAAAATAATTCGAATTCTTCCGGATAGAGGGACTTAAAATACTGCGGGAACGCTTTTCCAATCTCTATTTTCATCAGTGCACCTCCATACAGATCGTTGTTTTGGGAATTCCCTGCGTGAAAGACGATCCCCTAATCGCGCACCGCCTCCGGCCTGGCGGCGGGCAGGGCCAGCACGAAGGTCGCGCCGCCGCCGGGCGTGTCCTGCACCGTCAGGGTGCCGCCGTGCAGGGCGGCCAGCTCTTTGGCGACGGCCAGGCCCAGGCCGTAGTGGCCTTTTTCGCTCCGTCCGGCGTCCCCGCGGGCGAAACGCTCGAAAATGCGGCCCTTTTCCGCGTCCGGCACGCCGGGGCCGTGATCCTCCACCGCCAGCAGCACCTGCTTGCCGCGCGCCCCGGCGCGCAGCGTGACAAGTGCCCCGGGCGGGCTGTAGCGCGCGGCATTGTCCGCCAGGACCGCCAGCAGCTGCGTTAAGCGGTCCCGGTCTCCCCAAACCGCGGGCAGGGGCTGCGGCGGCAGCTCCACCGCCAGCGCAGGGCACAAAGGCCGCAGCTGCTCGGCGGCGTCGATGATGACGGCGTCGGTATCCAGCAGCGCGGGCTTCCACTTCCAGCGCGCCGCGTCGGCATTGGCCAGGGTCAACAGATCCTCCACCAGGCGGCGCAGGCGGCCCGTCTCGGCCTGGGCGGCGGTGCGCCAGCGCGCGGCCCCGGCGGGGTCGTCCTCCATGGCGGTGAGCGCGGCAGAGATGGCCGTCACCGGCGTGCGCAGCTCGTGCCCGGCGGCGCTGATGAATTCCGCCTGGCGGCGCAGGTTCTGCGCCACGGGCTTGAGGGCAAAGCCGGACAGCAGATGGCTGACGGCAAACAGCACCGCCGTCCCGGCGGCGAAGAGGCCGAGATACCACAGGCGCATGGCCCGCAGGGCGGCGCGCTCGGCGGAAAGGTCCTCCAGCGCCAGCACCCGGCAGGAGCCCTGGGATAGCGGTACATCCTCATAAAGCGCCCGCCAGCCCTGCACCGGGAAGGGGACGCCCGCCTGTGCCTCTGCCAGCCGTTCCCCAGCGGCCTGGAACAGTGCCGGCCGGCCGCCTTCCGGCTCCCACCCGCCCTGGAAAAACAACGCCGTTTTGCCCTCGGTGAAACGCACGACGGCGCGGTTTTCCGTCTCCCAGGCCGCCAGCCAGGAATCCTGCAGTGTGCCGGAGGACACGCGCTGGCACAGCTGGTTGAACTGCAGTAAAAAGGCGCGCTCCCCCGAGTTTTGCAGCTGTTCCTGGGAAAACACACAGGCCGACACCAGCGCCAGACCCAGCACTAGGGCGGTGAGCAGGGCGATGAGCAGCGTCAGGCGGCGGCGCGCACGCTTCAGCATTCGCTGTCCTCCAGCCGATAGCCGACGCCGCGCACCGTCACCAGCGTCACCCGGCGGCTGACGGCGGCCAGGCGCCGCCGCACATAATAGGCGTAGCTGTCCAGCCCGGCCTCCTCGGCGTCGCCGTCCGCGCCCCACAGGCGGGCGAAGAGCGCCCGGCGGTTCACCGCGCCGCCCTGCTGGCGCAGCAGGGCTTCCAGCAGCTCGCCCTCTTTGCGGGCCAGGGTGCAGCGGCCCTGGCCGCCCTCCAGCAGCAGCGCTGCCGGAGTATAGGAAAGATCGCCGAACTGCAGCACCTCGCCGCCGCCCGTGCGGCGGCCCAGCGCCCGCACCCGGGCCGAAAGCTCCCGCATATCGAAGGGCTTGGCCAGGTAATCGTCCGCCCCGGCGTCCAGACCGTCCACCCGGTCGCCCACGGCGGAGAGCGCCGTCAGCAGCAGCACCGGCGTACCGTCGCCCTTGGCGCGCAGCTCCCGCAGCAGCGAGAGGCCGTCGCGTCCCGGCAGCATCCGGTCCAGCACCACGGCGTCGTACCCGCCCTCCTGCAAATAGTAAAGCGCGTCGTCGCCGCGGGCCGCCACATCCACCGTGTGGCCGTCCCGGCGCAGATGCAGGGCCGTCGCCTCGCGCACGGTCTCGTCGTCCTCCACCACCAGCAGCCGCATCGCTTCCGCCCCCTTCGCTTTTTTAGATATAAGATAATGTTATTATACAACGTGCGCCTCAAAATTACCTCAAAAACTTTTTTAGGAACATTTGAGATTGGG
>CATXYA010000421.1 GCA_958403605.1 uncultured Oscillospiraceae bacterium | reverse complement strand
GCAGGGCGGCGGGACGCCGCCCGCGTTGCCTTCCCCCGGTGGGGGAAGGTGGCTGATGCGCAGCATCAGACGGATGAGGGGGCGCGCACCAGCCCTCCCACCGCAAGGCCCTTTACAGGGCCTTTACTCTCCCGGCTGCCTGCCGCTCTGCGCCTGGTAATGCTCTCCCCAGGTCCACATGGCGTCCAAGATCGGCTTGAGGCTGTACCCCAGCTCTGTCAGCGTGTATTCCACCCGCGGCGGCACCTCGGCGTACACCTTGCGCGTCAGCAGGCCGCTGGCCTCCATCTCCCGCAGCTGGGCCGTCAGCACCTTCTGCGTCACGTGGCCGATGGAGCGTTTCAATTCGCTGAACCGCTTCGTGCCCGGCATCAGATCCCGCAGGATGAGCACCTTCCATTTGTCGCTGATGAGCGTCAGCGTCGTCTCCACCGGGCAGGCGGGCAGCGTTTGTTCCGTCGTCACACTCATAAAAACCTCCTGAAACCGCAATGGTATCTTTTTGGGAACTACCCCACAATTTTGTGCTTACTTTACGTTTTCGCTCTATGGCCTTATTATAGAGCCAGCGGAGGAGAAACGCAAGCCTCCCCTTTATCCATTCCAAAGGAGGAATTTCATCATGAACGAAGTCGTAAAGTTTTTACAGGAAAATCCGGTGCAGTATTTGGCCACCGTGGGCCGGGACGGCAAGGCTAAGTGCCGTCCCTTCATGTTTGCCGGGGAGCTGGACGGCAAGCTGTGGTTCTGCACCAATATCAAAAAGGATGTTTACGGGGATATGCAGGCCAACCCCGACATCGAAATTTCCGTGTCCAGCCCCACCTACGCGTGGATCCGCCTGCACGGACGAGCCGTCTTTGCCGATGACCGGGCCGCCAAGGAGCTGTGCATGCAAAACCCCATCGTGCAAAGCCAGTACGGCACCGCCGACAACCCCATCTTCACCGTGTTCTATCTGGCGGACGCCGGGGCCGTCATTGCCGATTTTTCCGGCGAACCCCCGCGGACATACACCCTGTAAGGAACGTTTGCAGGTTTTGGCGCGGCTGTAACCAGCCGCGCCGTTTTCCTTGAGAAATATCTGTGATAGAATATAGAAAAAGGAGGATGCCGTATGGACCGCTTGTGCCTTGTCGATACCCTGATCGGCCAGCTGCTGGAAGAGCTGCCCGCCTGCCGCGGCGAGGCGGCGCAGTTCCCGGAGGAGCTGCCCGCCAGGCGGCGCCTGCTGCGCGGCCTGATGAACGTGCGCCCGCCGCTGCCGCTGCGGCCCGGCTTTTTGCAGCTGCAAAACCAGCTGCTGGCCGCCGAGCGCGAAGAGCGCGGCGTGGTGGCGGTGGAGACGCTGCCCGTCACGGCGGCGGACCCGCGCCTTGTGCTGTGGCGGGGAGACATCACGCGCCTGGCGGCGGACGCCATCGTCAACGCGGCCAACAGCGCCTTGCTGGGTTGTTTTGTGCCCTGTCACGGCTGCATCGACAACGCCATCCACTCGGCGGCGGGGCTGGAGCTGCGGGAGGAATGCCGCCGCCTCATGGACGCCCAGGGCCATCCGGAGCCTACGGGACGGGCCAAGCTGACCCGCGCCTATGCGCTGCCCTGCCGCTGGGTGCTGCACACGGTCGGCCCCATCATCCAAGGGCCCTTGCGCCCACAGGAGGAGCGTCTGCTGGCCTCCTGCTACCGCTCCTGCCTGACGCTGGCCCGGCAGAAGGGCCTTGCCAGCGTGGCTTTTTGCTGTATCTCCACCGGGGAGTTCCACTTCCCCCGCCAGCGGGCCGCCGAGATCGCAGTGGAGACGGTGCGGGCCGTCCTCGACGAGAAAACTGATGAAATCAAGGTGATCTTTAATGTATTCACAGCCGAAGACGAAGCCGTTTACCGCCGCCTGCTCGGGCCCGACCGCCCAGCTGAAGGACGCGCTTGAAAGCGCCGACGCCATTGTCATCGGCGCGGGCGCGGGGCTTTCCACCGCGGCGGGCCTCACCTATTCCGGCCCGCGCTTCCGCCAGCAGTTTGGCGATTTCATCGCCCGCTACCATTTCAGCGACATGTATTCCGCCGGGTTTTATCCCTATCCTTCCCCGGAGACCTTCTGGGCTTATTGGAGCCGCCATATCCTCTGCAACCGCTACGACAGGCCGGTGGGCCGTCCCTACCGGCAGCTGCTGGAGCTGGTGCGCGGCAAAGACTATTTCGTGCTCACCACCAACGTGGATCACTGCTTCCAGGACGCCGGCTTTGACAAGCAGCGGCTGTTTTACACCCAGGGAGATTACGGGCTGTGGCAGTGCTCTCTGCCCTGCCATCAAAAGACGTATGACAACGAGGCGGCGGTGCGGGAAATGGCGGCCCGGCAGCGGGACCTGCGCATCCCCACAGAGCTGGTGCCCCACTGTCCCCTCTGCGGCCGGCCGATGGCGATGAACCTGCGCTGCGACGCCTCCTTCGTGCAGGACGAGGGCTGGTACCAGGCCCAGGCGCGGTATGAAACCTTCCTGCGCCGCCACCGGGACAGGCATGTCCTGTTTTTGGAACTGGGCGTGGGCGGCAACACGCCCGTCATCATCAAGTACCCCTTCTGGCAGTTCACCCTGGAAAACCCCCATGCCCAATATGCCTGCATCAACCTGGAAGCGGCCCGGGCCCCGGCGGCCATCGCAGGGCGCGCCCTGTGTTTCGGGGACGACATCGGGGCCGTCCTGGACCAGCTGACAAAATAAAGAGCGCACCGCAGGACGTCCTGCGGTGCGCTTTATTT
>CATXYA010000420.1 GCA_958403605.1 uncultured Oscillospiraceae bacterium | reverse complement strand
GTAAACGGTCACCGCCGCGGCTTTTCAAGGGGAAAGCCGCGGCGTTTTCTTTTGCCCGCCGCGCAGTTCTTTCTTGACGGTGCCGACGCAAACGCCTATGATGGAGGCAGGAATGACAGAAAGCGGGGGACACACCGTGAAAACAAAGCAAAAAGCCATGGGCAGCATTCAGTTTTGGAGCCTCGTCTGGGGGCTGGGCCTGGCGGGGCAGCTGTGCTGGAACATTGAGAACCAGTGGTTCAACACCTTCGTTTACGCCAAGATCGCCAAGGATTCCACCATCGTCACGCTGATGGTCATCACCAGCGCGCTGGTGACCACCTTTTCCACCTTCCTCTTCGGCACCCTGTCGGACCGGCTGGGCACGCGGCGGCGTTTCGTCTCCATCGGTTATATCGTCTGGGGCGTGTTCACCATCGTGTTCGGCCTGACGGAATTCATCGCCAAGGGCAGCGTGGGCGCGGGGGCCAAGGCCTCCATTTGGGCCGCCGTGCTGGTGGTGCTGGCGGACGACGTGATGAGCTTTTTCGGCTCCATGGCCAACGATTCCGGATACAGCGCCTGGAGCAACGACAACACCACGGACAAAAACCGCGGCCAGATCGGCGCGGCGCTGGCCATCCAGCCCGTCATCGGCACCATTCTGGGCACCATCCTGGGCGGGATGCTGATCGGCGAAAACGACAATTACCAGCGCCTGTTCTGGGTGATGGGCGGCTTCGTCATCGCCATGGGCGTCCTCTCCCTGCTCTTTTTAAAGGACGCGCCCGGCCTGCGCCCTCACCGCGAGGGCACGCTGTGGCAGCAGATCTCGTCCGTGTTCCGCTTTGGCAGCCTGCTGGGGCAGAAGGAGCTGCTGCTAGCCTGCGTGACCACGGCGCTGTTTTTCATCCCCTTCAACATCTATTTCGTCCACATGGGCAACTGGATGATCTACCGCATGGGCTTTTCGCCGGACAGCATGGGCCTGGTGCAGGGGCTCAGCCTGCTGGCCGCCTCGCTGCTGGTCATCCCGGCCATCGGCCTGATCAACAAGGGCAAAACGCCGCTGGTGGCGGGCATCGCCGTGTGCCTGAACATCGCCGGCCTGTGCCTGCTGGCCTTTTTCGTGCGGCCCGGCACCGTGGACACCGAAGCCGTGTTTGCCGCCAAAAACGTGCCGCTGTTCCTCGCCGTGTTCCTAGCGGGCGCGGGCTACGTGCTGGTGGTGCAGTCTATGACCATGTGGGTCAAGCAGCTGTACCCGGAGCAGAGCCGCGGCCAGTTCGAGGGCGTGCGCGTGACGTTTTTCACCCTCATCCCCATGTTCATCGGCACCATCCTGGGCAATATCATCATCAAAAACGGCGCGGGCAGCGTGGTGAACGAGTACGGCATCACCGAAAACATCCCCACCGAGGCCATCTACAGCTGGGCCGCCATCCTGGCGGTGCTGACGTTCATCCCCCTGTGGCGGGCGGCAAAGCTGTACCGGGCGCGCAATTCCAACTGAAAAAGCTGAACCGGCAACCGCTGCCTGTTATGCCACATCGAAAAGCCGCCCCCTTTAGGCGTGGTGGCGTAAGAAAGCATTGCCCCAGGGAGTGGAATTCCCGCGCACAGCGTCGTCAAGTGCACTTGCGGGCCATCGGCCCGCATTTTGCCGCCATGCGGCAAAACCGTGCAGTGTGCTGCAACAGTCCACCGGACTGTTGCTGGCTTCGCCACCGCACAGCTTGACAACCACAAAGGGTTTTGCGGTTTCGCTTTGCGAAACGCCGACGAACGTCGGCGAGCAAACCTCACCGCAGGTGATTCGCACGGATTTTCCTAGCTCTGCATCGGGAATTCCCGTCCCTGGGGTGCGCAGCAGTTTTGGCCCGGCGGTTTTGGATGGATAGCGGCATGAAAAAAGCTCGGTAATCCTGGCGGATTACCGAGCTTTTTGAATACGCTAGACGCCAAAACCGTCAGTTCGGGGGTGGCGCAGCCACAAACACCCCGGTGGGGTGTTTGACCCGAAGCCCGGTTTGCGAAGCAAATGCCGCACAGATGTGCGGCAAGGGCCAAAACCGATGTTTTCTTGCGTCACCGCGCCTTTCGAGCGAGGGCGGCTTTTTGAGTTCAACGCAGTTTTTCAAGGGAGGTATTTCGGCGGATCAAACATTCGCTCCACCAGGCTTTGATACGCGGGGAATTTTTCTGCGTAAGGGGCGACCCGCTTTTTGATCTCTTCCCGTTCTTCGGCATCCGCCTCATAGATCGCATGGCCTTGGCCCGTTGTGTTTACAACGTCATAAGCAAGCTCATCCAAAAGATTTGCAAACAGCATTTTTCCCGACGTGATCCTTTCAAAAAACGATTCGTCGATTCCGCCATATTTCGCCGTTAGATCAATATGAAACAGCAAATAACATCCTACCTTTTCCAGCCAAACTATTTCCACATTAGGAGATTCCAGAAGATAAGGCTGAAAGATCTCGAGTACTTTCTCGATCTCTAGTTTTTGTTTCTCCGTATAAATTTTCTTATCCATTTAGGAAGTCCCTTCCTCATAAAATTGCACGCTTTCTATCCTTTTTATTATAGATACATATTTCAGTATTTTCAATCCCCACTTTGTCCATAACAATAGGGATATGACAAGGACGGAATGGGGGTATGGATCGTGCTGAGCTATCAGCCATTATGGAATACGATGAAGCAGCGGCAGGTCAGCACTTACATGCTCATCCACACTTATAAAATAAACCCTCGTACCGTCAATAATTTGAAACACAATAAAAGCATCACG
>CATXYA010000419.1 GCA_958403605.1 uncultured Oscillospiraceae bacterium | reverse complement strand
AATCGACCGGGTACAGCGGCAACCGCGTGTACCTGTCCGCATCCTTCTCGGGCAGCGGCACCGTTCCCGTGTCCATGTCGCTTTCCTGCTCCGGAAACGGCACCTTGAGTTAAACGATCAAAACGGAAAAGCCCGGCTTCGGCCGGGCTTTTCTCTTTAAAATTTCGCGCGGCGGCGTCTTCCCGCGCCGCCGGCCTCTTGCTTGTAAACAGTTTTCAGTTTACAATAGGAGAGATTGCAAAGGAGTGTGACCCATGCCGCTCATCATCCCCAAAAGCCTGCCCGCCTATGCGGCCTTGGAGGCGGAAAACGTTTTTGTGATGCACGAGGCCCGCGCCGCCCGGCAGGACATCCGCCCGCTGCGCATCCTGCTGGTGAACCTGATGCCCACCAAGATCGCCACGGAGACGCAGATCGCCCGCGTACTGGCCAACAGCCCCCTGCAGGTGGAGCTGAGCCTGCTGCACATGGACAGCCACGAGAGCACCCACGTCCCGGGCGCGCATTTGGAGGCGTTTTACAAGACCTTCCACCAGATCGAGCACCAGCGCTTCGACGGCATGATCATCACCGGCGCGCCGGTGGAGCATCTGGCCTTTGAGGACGTGGATTACTGGGACGAGCTGTGCCGGCTGATGGATTATTCCGAGACCAACGTCTACAGCACCATGCACATCTGCTGGGGCGCGCAGGCGGGGCTGTACCACCACTACGGCATCCAGAAGGTGCCGCTGCCGGAAAAGCTGTTCGGCGTGTTCCCCCACCGGGTCACGCGGCCCCAAAGCCCGCTGGTGCGCGGCTTTGACGAGCTTTTCTACGCGCCCCATTCCCGCCACACCACCGTGCGCAAGGCGGACATCGAGGCTCAGCCCGCCCTGCGCATTTTGGCCGAAAGCGACGAGGCGGGGGTGCATTTGGCCGCCACGGATTCCGGCCGCCGCATCTTCGTGTTCGGCCACATGGAATACGACAAGGACACCCTGCGCGCCGAGTATGAGCGCGACCTTGCCAAGGGCCTGCCCATCGCGCCGCCCAAGCACTATTTCCGGGGTGACGACCCGGCGCAGGAGGTGCTGTTCCGCTGGCGCAGCCATGCCAACCTGCTGTTTTCCAACTGGCTCAACTATTACGTCTATCAGGCGACCCCGTACGACTTGGAGGAATTATAAAATTTATGGAACAGACAAAAACGAATCAGATCGATATGACCCAGGGCAGCCCGGCAAAGCTGATTTTGCGGTTTTCCATGCCGCTGCTGCTGGGCAACGTCTTTCAGCAGCTGTACAACATGGTGGACAGCGTGGTGGTGGGCCGCTTTGTGGGCAAGACCGCCCTGGCCGCCGTGGGCACCGCCTTCCCGGTAGTGTTTTTGATGTCCAGCCTGTTCATGGGCCTGGGCATCGGCGCCATGGTGATGGTGAGCCAGTTTTTCGGTGCCGGGGATGAAAAGCGCCTGCGGGCCACGGTGGACACCATTTACACGGCCCTGATGGTGGGCATTGTGCCGCTGACGCTGGCGGGCGTCCTGCTGGCCCGGCCCATTATGGACCTGCTGGCCGTGCCCGCCGACACCTATGACCAGTGCTGGCAGTACATGGTCATCGTCATGGGCGGGCTCATCGGCAGCCTGGGCTACAATGCCAACAGCGGCATTTTACAGGGCTTCGGCGACAGCAAGACGCCGCTGCTGTTCCTCTCCATCGCCTGCGGCATCAACATTGTGCTGGATCTGCTGTTTGTGGTGGTGTTCCACTGGGGCACAGCGGGCGTGGCGATTGCCACCATCATCGCCCAGTGCTTCAGCTGGGTGTTCGGCGTGTTCTACATCAATAAAAAATATCCGCAGATCGCCATCAAGCCCTTCTCCTTCCGCTTCGACAAGGAATTGTTCGGCAAGATCATCCGCCTCGGCATCCCGGCGGGCATCCAGCAGGCGCTGTTCAGTGTGGGCGTCATGACGATGCAGCGGCTGGTGAACAGCGCGGGCTCCACCTTCATGGCGGGCTTCAACGGCGCTAATAAGCTGGACACCTTCGCTTTCATGCCCATTCAAAGCTTCACCAACGCCGTCACCACCTTTGTGGGCCAGAACATCGGCGCGGGCAAGCCGGACCGGGTGCACAAGGGCACCATGGCGACGATGTGGATCAGCTGCCTGTTCAGCGTGGTGGCCGCCGTCTTTTTGCTGCTGTGCGGCCCCTTCCTGATGCGGATGTTCTCCACGGACGCGGGGGTCATCGAGGCGGGCATGGCCTATTTGAACCGCGTCATGCCCTTCTATTGGGTGCTGGCCATCAGCTTTGTGCTGAACAGCGTCATGCGCGGCGCGGGCGAGATGACCGTGCCCATGGTCTCCAGCATCGTGGGCCTGTGGCTGGCCCGCGTGCCCGCCGCCTACCTGCTCACCCATTTCTTCGGCGCCAACAACATGCACTTCTGTTATGTCATCGGCTGGGTGGCCGGGCTGTGCATTTCCATCCCCATTTACCTCTCGGGCCGCTGGAAGCGCAAGAGCGTCACGGGGCTGTAAGGCAGGATCGTCGCGGTTTTACCGCGGCGCGGGTGCGCGATACGGCGGCCAATGGCCGGCGCTGCGGGTGAGTGAAAAGGGGCAGGTGCGCGGGCGGGCCCCTCCGCTGCCTGGGGCCGGCGGTATTTCTGGTTTTGGGCAGGTGTGTGGGCGCCCCCTCATCCGTCAGCCGCTTTGCGGCTGCCACCTATCTCCGGCCTAAGAGCCGCCGCGTAGCGGCGGTTGGCCTCCGAAATGCGCCTGCGGGC
>CATXYA010000418.1 GCA_958403605.1 uncultured Oscillospiraceae bacterium | reverse complement strand
TCAGCGGCGGACTTGTTCATATCTTCAGCAATAAGTCACGTTCTCCTGTCAAATATTTAAAAAATGGGATAACTGTCACAATCTGCCAGCTGTGCTAACTCTGATCTGTGGGGTACGGGTACGCCTATAGTGTAGCGTTTTTTTGCCCGCTCGTCAAGATGTTTTTCGCATAGAAATCCAATAACAAATTTTCACGCTTTTCCCTCTCGCTTCCCGGGCCGGAATGTGATATACTATAGCGATAGCTTTTGAAAAGCCATCTTTGCTATAATATATGGACAGGGAGGCCCGATCATGAGAGCCTTGAAAAAAATAATGGCGGCACTGGCCCTGACGGCAGTTCTGGCCGGGTGCAGTGCGGACAATATCCTCTCCAGCATCCAGGGCGGGAAGGCCGGCACGGTGCAGACGGTCAGCCGCCCGGCTGTGGAGTCGGCAGAGCTGCAGTTCACCCACCCGGCGGCGGGGGACACCATCGCGGTGTTCGATACCTCGGCAGGCGTGTTCAAAGCAGTGCTCTTTTCCACCGAGGCCCCACAGGCCGTGCAGAATTTCACGACATTGGCTCAGCAGGGCTTTTACAACGGCCTGACCGTCACCCGGGCGGAGAAGGACTTCGTGGTGGAGGCCGGGCAGGGCGCGGACGGCAGAGGCACCACCATCTGGAACGGGAACCGTTTCTCCGCCGAGACCACCGATAAGCTCCACCACTATTCCGGCGCACTCTGTGCGGCAGCGGACGCCTCCGGCGACTGCGCAAGCGTCTTCTATGTCATGGAGACCCTGCCGGGCAGCAGTTCGGTGACGCAGGAGCTCATCGACCAGATGAACGCCGCCGGCTGGCGGGCCGACGTGGTGAGCGCCTACCAGACGGCGGGCGGCGCACCCTACCTCGACTACACCGACACCGTCTTCGGGCAGGTGTACGAAGGGATGGACGTGGTGGACACCATCGCCCAGACCGACGTGGACGAAAATCAGCGCCCGACGGAGGCTGTCACCATCAACAGCGTGAGCATTGAAACGTATCAGTAAAAACAAAAGGGACGCGGAAGCGTCCCTTTTGCTATATCTGTCGATTGCGGTATCTTTTTGCCACAATCTATGATATAATGAAACTGCGGTTCATCCCCGTAGTCCTTATGGGAAAGGGGGTGGGAACATGACCTATCTACTCGCATTCTTGGTATCGGTCGCGGCAGATGTTGTTGGACACATCATTTGCAAGTGGCTTGACCGGCATGATGATGACCGTAAGCCCAACTAAGTGAAAAGCCCCCTTGGAGATTCCGGCTCCGAGGGGGTTTTTCCTTTTTGGGGTGAGTGGACATGACCCACTCGCATTCTCGATTCTAGTATACGCGATTTATCGGAGAAGTCAAGCGCCGCACAGAAAATTTACAAACCACTTGGGAATCTTAGACCTCCCCCGGATGTGCCTTCCGCCACTGGATGTAGTCGTTCAATATCACCGTCGCCCAGACCGGCGTGGACGAAGCTCAGCGCCCCACCGAACCCATCACCATCAACAGCGTGACCATCACGAAATACGAATAAGAAGCTGGTTTTCCGCCCTCCGGGCGGTGGGACGGCTGCAAAAAAATCACCCGCCAACTGGCGGGTGATCTGCGTTTATAGGGAAATCAGACGAGATGCGGGGAAAATCGGGAAGAGATCAGAGATTCCTGCCCACCCGCAGGGAGATGGCAACATAAGTCTGGCCGCGAATGATCCGGGCCACTACGCCTGCCTTGGTATAGTTGCCCTTCAGGGCAAAATCCAGGGCTTGGTCTTGATTGCTGCCTTTGATTTGATCGATGATCTTCTGCAGCGTGGTATCGTTGTAGTCGTATTTAGCGACCAGAGTGAGGGTAGCGTTCTGGTTGTCAGCATCCCACTTGACATCCGCCTTGTTGGAGAACTTGTATCCGAGAGCAGCGCCATTCAGCTCAAGCTCCAGAGCGTCCAGACGGGCGTTTGCAACAGTACGCATCCCCTCGTCATTGGCCAGAGCCGTGGCGCGGCCAGAATTGATGGCCCGCATCACCTTGGCTTCGGCTTGGGCCTCCGGGCCGGAAGAACCGCCGCCACCGCTGCAGGCGGTCAGGAGCAGAAGGGTCAGTGCACCGGCCAGAAGCAGGGCAGTCAGCTTTCTCAGTTTTGTCATGTGGGTCGCCTCCAATCGTTTTTGTTTTGGTGAGTCCAGTTGTTTTTTCTCATGAAGAAGCGTCCTCTCCGGCCATCTGGTCAGGGGGTTCTTCTACCCTCATTTTATCGGAGAAGAGCCGGTGCTGTCAAGCTGGAAAACTATACAAATTCGGCTCAGGAAAATTGTGAAAACAAACCGGAAAACGACGATTTTCTGTGGACTTTGCAACAAACTGTCCGGACTTCGCAAAGAAACTTTGCCACAGGGACGGCGGGGGCGTTCAGACCTCCCCCGGGTGCTCCTTCCGCCACTGGATGTAGTCGTTCAGGATGACCGTCGCACTTACCGAGTCGAGGATGCTTTTCCGCTTTGCGCCGAAGGTGCCGCTCTCGTCGAGGAGGTCGGCGGCGGCGCAGGTGGTCTGGCGCTCGTCCCACATCCGGACGGGCAGCCCACTCCAGATCTCCACGGTTTTGGCCAGCTTGCGGCTCTTGCGGGCGCGCTCGCCCTCGGTGCCGTCCATGTTCAGCGGCAGGCCGATGACGATGAGCTCGGCTTCGATTTCTTTTGCCACCTCGCAGACCCTGGCGGCAACTTTGTCCCGGGCCTTGACGGTGATCTGAGGGGTGATGGGGG
>CATXYA010000417.1 GCA_958403605.1 uncultured Oscillospiraceae bacterium | reverse complement strand
CCTCTTCGCAGTCGCACACCAGGCGGATGCCCTGCCGTTGGTACACGGGGCCGATATGGGCCGCCAGGCCGCGGAGAAGCGCCGCGGGGCGCACGCGGGAAAAAGCGGGCTCTGTTTTTTCCAGCATCAGCAGATCCAGCAGCTTGTGGGACAAATTTTCCAGCCGCTTGCCCTCGGCCACGATATAGTTGGCGGCCTCGGCCTGTTCCTCCGGGCTCAAGGTCTGGCCGCGGATGAGGTCGGCGTAGCCGATGATGGAGGTCATGGGGGTCTTGAGCTCATGGGCGAAGCTGCCCAGAAAACGGTCCTGCCGGGCGGCGGCGTCCTGCAGCTGGGAGATATTTTCCTCCAGGGCCTGCGCCATGGCGTTGAAATCCCGGGCCAGCAGGCCTACCTCGTCGTGGGTGCGCACGGGCGCGCGGGCGGACAGCGTCCCTTCCGCCAAGGCGCGGGCGGCCCGGGACAAGCGCGCCAGCGGTTGGGTGAGCACCCGGGAGAGGCTGTAGGAGAGCGCGGCACACAGCGCCGTCATCAGCAGAAAGACCCAGAGGTAGGTCTGCTGCTGCTGGCGGCGCGCCGTAAACAGCGGGGCAATGTCCCGCGCCATGTCCAGATACAGTGTCTCGCCGCCCACGTCCAGCGCGCCCGATACCACCAGAGCATAGTTTTCCGGAGAGCCGGAGGCATAGCGGATGGTGCAGGTGCCGGGGACGGCTTGTCCCTTGGGCGCGGACGGCAGAACACCCTCGCCGTAAACGGACGAGGAGGCGGTGTACAGCTGCAAAGCGGCCCAGGCGCCGGCACTCTGCGCCGAGAGCTGCTCCAGCGTGCGCGAGATGTCCGCATAACCGGATTGGCCGCCCGCGCGGTTGACGATCTGCAGGGTGCCCAGCACGGTCTGGTAAGCGTTGTAGGCCGCTTCCTGCTCCCGTTGCAGCGCGCTGTGGAAGGAGGAGGCGATCAGCAAGCTGCCCCCGGCACCGAAAAGCAGCGAGAGCAGGCCCAGCATGCACAGCGTCAGCTTCAGCCGGAACTTCATGGCGCCGCCTCCAGGCGGTAGCCCACCTTGTTGACCGCTTTCAGCTGCGCCTCCCAGCCCACCTTTTTGCGCAGGCGCTGGATGTGCAGATCCACCGTCTTGCTGCCGAAGGGGAATTCCTCGCCCCACACCCGCTCATAGATGGTCTCGCGGTACAAAGCCCGCCCGGGGTTTTGCGCGAACAGCAGCAGCAGATCGTATTCCTTTTTCGTCAGGCCGATCTCCTGGCCGCCGCGGCGCACCTGCATGGCGGCGGGGTCAATCTCCAGCCCGCCGATACGCAGCACCGCGTCGTTTTTTCGGTAGCGGCGCAGCACCACGTCCACCCGCGCCAGCAGCTCCACGATCTCGAAGGGCTTGACGATGTAATCCTCCGCTCCGGCCCGCAGGCCGCGCACGCGGTCCGCCACCGCGTTTTTGGCGGTGATAAAAATGACGGGGATCTCCATGGGCCGCAGATACTCCATCAGCTCATAGCCGCCGATGCCCGGCAGCATGATGTCCAGCAGCACCAGATCATAGCGGTTTTGCTCCAGCAGGTCGGCGGCCCCGGCGCCGTCGAAGGCGCAGGTGCAGCGGTAGCCTTCCTTTGTCAGGCTCAGGCGGATGAGGTTGGAGATGGCGGCCTCGTCCTCCACGATCAAAATATGGTTCATGGCGTTTCCTCCCGGCAAGAGATAAGCTTACATCATCCCGGCATCAAAACGGCAAAGGGGATCATTTGTCAATTATAACGCAGTTTCGTTGTTCCTGACAAGAAAAGCACGGCGGCTGGAAAAATATCCTTGGACGGACATAAAAAACAATTATCTCCATGGCCGTCGGCCAGGGACGGCCCGCATGACCGAAAAAATAGCCTGCGGCTATATTTTATTGCTACGCAATAAAAAACTCATCTTAATGGCCCTGTTTCTCGCCGCTTACGTGGCAACCGAAACAGATGACCGAAAAAATAGCCTGCGGCTATTTTTTATTGCTGCGCAATAAAAAACAATTTATCTTCATGGCCGTAGGCCAAGGAAAAGGGAAAAAAGGAGTCCATGCCCGCCAGAAGTGGTAGAATTTGTTTGCAGACAAAACTCACACACTAGAGGTCGAACATGGACAAACAATATCTTACGCTGGAAGGACTAAAAGAGCAAGAACTGAACAAGCTTTTTTCCGGTGACAAAAGAGCGCTGCTGCGAAAGCTGGAACAGAGCGGCGTGCTCCAGAGAAAACGCAAGCTGAAAACCTACCGCACCTTGCTCCACGCGGCCAAACTGTATCTGGTGGATCATCTGTCCTTGCGCCGCCTATCCTACGAAATGGCCGCTGTATATGGCGTCAGCCTGTCAGATACCGCCTGGAAAAAGCAGCTGTTGAAGTTCGCTCCCGTTTTCCTTTGTGCCGCGCAGGATCTTCTCTCCCGGCGGCTGGATACCTGTGCGCCTGCCCCGATGCTGGCCATCGACGCCACGCATTTTTCTATGGAAGGCAGCGCAGAGCAAGTGTTTCGCGTCCATACCAGCATTGCAGTCCCATCCGGGACTGTGGAGCAGTTTCTGCTCACCGATCAGCATATCGCAGAATCCGTCAAGCATTTCCGCTTGCAGCCCGGCCAGTGTTACCTGGCTGACCGGGCCTATGGCAGCGCCGCGCAAATGACGCACATGATGGAGCATGGGGCGCACTTTCTCTTTCGGGTCACACCGTCCAAGATCAGGCTGTTTTATGATGCAGGCTGTCAAGAGAAGATCGACTGCCGTTCCCT
>CATXYA010000416.1 GCA_958403605.1 uncultured Oscillospiraceae bacterium | reverse complement strand
CCGTCCGCGCCGGCGGAGGCCCTGGTGCGCGCCGCGCTGGCGTCCCCCATCGGCAGCCCTTCGCTGGAGGAGCTGAGCCGCGGCAAGCGCCGGGTCGTCCTGATCGCCAGCGACCACACGCGCCCCGTGCCCAGCCGGGCCATCGTGCCCGCGATGCTGGTCGCCATCCGCCGGGGCAACCCCGCGGCGGAGATCACCATTCTGATCGCCACGGGCTGCCACCGGGGCACCACCCGCGCCGAGCTGGAGGAAAAATTCGGCCCCGCGCTGGTGGCGCAGGAGCGCATTGCCGTGCATGACTGTGATGACGAGGCCAATTTGGTGTCCCTGGGCACACTGCCCTCCGGCGGCGCGCTGCGCCTGAACCGGCTGGCCGCCGAGGCGGACCTGCTGGTGAGCGAGGGCTTCATTGAGCCGCATTTCTTCGCCGGGTTTTCCGGCGGGCGCAAAAGCGTATTGCCGGGCGTTTGCGCCCGCGAGACCGTGCTGGCCAACCACTGCGCGGCCTTTTTGTCCCACCCCTGCGCCCACGCCGGGTGCCTGGACGGCAATCCCCTGCACCGCGACATGCTGTGGGCGGCCCGCAAGGCGAAGCTGGCATTTATCGTCAACGTGGTGCTGAACACCCGCCATGAGGTGATCGGCGCCTTCGCCGGGGACTGCGACGCAGCCCACCGGGCGGGCGCGGAATTTTTGGCCGGGCTGTGCGGGGCGCCGGCCTGCCGCGCGGACATCGTGCTCACCACCAACGGCGGCCACCCGCTGGACCAGAACACCTATCAGGCGGGCAAGGGCATGTCCACGGCGGCGCTGGCGTGCCGTGAGGGCGGCGTGATCAGCATTGCGGCGGCCTGCGGCGACGGCCACGGCGGCCAGGTCTTTGCCGACACCTTTTCCAGCGGCCGCACCCCGGCGGAAATTTTGCGCGCCATCGAGGCCGTGCCCGCGGACCAGACCCAGCCGGACCAGTGGCAGAGCCAGGTGTTCGCGCGGGTCCTGGCACACCATCCGGTCATCCTTATCAGCGAGGCGGACGACGCCCTGGTGCGCTCTTTGCAGATGACCCCAGCCCACAGCGTGGCCGAGGCCCTGCGGCTGGCGGACGCGATGGCGCCCGGCGGGCGCATCGCGGTGATCCCGGACGGCATCTCCACGCTGATCGCCCCAGCGGAGGCAGCGCATGCGCATCAGTAAACAGGTGGCCCTGCAGATCGTCACCGAGCTGGGAGACATCATCGGCCAAAAGGTGAATTTGATGGATGAGACCGGCACCATCATCGCCAGCACCGACGCCAGCCGCATCGGCACGGTGCACGGCGCGGCGCAGAAGGTCATCGCCCAGCGGCGGGAGCTGATTGTCACGGCGGCGGACGAGCTGGCGGGCACCCGCCCGGGCGTGAACCTGCCGTTGGAGATGGACGGGCAGATCATCGGCGTTGTGGGCATCACGGGCGAATACGCCGATATCGAAAAGCATGGGCGCATCATCAAGAAAATGACGGAAATTTTGCTGATGGACGACTCCCTGAAAGAGCAGAAGCGCCTGGCCAAAAGCGTGCAGGCCCGCTTTGCGCAGGAGTGGATCTTCGACGGCAGCGGCGCCATGGGCCCCGCCTTTGAAAGCCGCGGGCTGGCGGTGGGCGTGGACGTGTCCCAGCCGCGCCGGGTGGCAGTGTTTTCCCCGGTGGACCGCCCCGACACGGCGGAGGATCAGCAGCGTCTGGAGCGCATCGAGCACAGCCTGCGCCGCACCGCCCGCAGCGTGCAGGAGAGCCTGCTGGTGAACAGCGGCCTCAAATTCGTCTGTCTGCTGCCGGAGCTGCCCGGCAGCGGCACGGACGCCCTGGTACAGCGCATGTGCCGGGAGGCGCAGGAGGCCTGCGGCATCGCGCTGGCCGCGGGCCTGGACGACCGGGCTGTCTGCGGCGCCGACGTCCACGCGGCCTATCTGCGGGCCGAAAAGGCCATGCGCTCCAGCCTGTCCCGGGAGGGGCATCCCCTGGTGCGCTACCGGGATATCGATTTGGAGATCTTCATCCACGAGGTGCCCGCCCCCCTGAAGCGCGAATTTGTGGACAAGATCTTCACGGGCTGCCCCCCCGAGGAGCGCGCCCAGGACATCCTGCTGCTGAAGACCTTTTTTGCCTGCGACGGGTCCATCAGCCAGGCCAGCGAAAAACTGTTTCTGCATAAAAACACCCTGCAGTACAAGCTCAACCGTCTGGCGCGGCGCACGGGCGTCAACCCGCGCACGCTGGAGGGTGCGGCGCTGTATTATCTCGCCATCGCCTTTGAAGAGAGCCTGGGGCAGGCGGAAAGGCTGTGAAGCAAATGAAGATCGTGATCGCGGCGGATTCCTTCAAGGGCAGCGCCGATGCGGCCAGTGTCGTGGCACATCTCGCGCGCGGCGTACAGCGCCTGCTGCCGCACGCCGCGCTGGTGCAGCTGCCGCTCTCCGACGGCGGCGAGGGGATGCTGGAGGTCTATCTGCGCGCGGGCGGCACCCGCGTTCCCGTCACCGTCACCGGGCCGAACGGCAGCCCGGTGCAGGCCGCCTATGGGCTGCTGCCGGACGGCACCGCCGTCATTGAGCTGGCGCAGGCCAGCGGGCTGACGCTGGTGCCGGAAGGGCGGCGCAATGCCCGGACCGCTACCACGTACGGCACGGGCGAGCTGATGCGCGCGGCGCTGGACGGCGGCTGCCGCGCCATGCTCATCGGCATCGGCGGCAGCGCCACCAACGACGGCGGCGCCGGACTGGCCGCGGCGTTGGGTGTGCGCTTTCTGGACGCG
>CATXYA010000415.1 GCA_958403605.1 uncultured Oscillospiraceae bacterium | reverse complement strand
TATGCTTCGCCAGCTCCGGCGTACAGGCCCCGGCCTCCATGCGCCACACCCAGTTGCCGCCCAGTGTGGAGGGCGTGTTGATGCGCGCCTCGCCGCCCAGACCCAGCCAATCCTGCATGGGAATGACCGCCAGCTCGGCCACGCTGGACAGCGCCGCGCGGATGAAGGCGGGCACCGCGTCCCGCCGCCGTTTGACGCCCAGATAATCCAGCGCGCAGCGCACGTCCGCCCGGCCGGCGCTCTGCAGCCAGCCCGCCGTGGTGTCGTTGTCATGGGTGCCCGTGTACACCACGCAGTTGGTGGGGTAATTGTGGGGCATATAATCGCTTTCCTCGCGGGCGTCGAAGGCGAACTGCAGCACCTTCATGCCTGGGTAGCCGCTGGCCTTCAGCAGCTTGTGGACGGCGGGCGTCAAAAAGCCCAGGTCCTCGGCAATGATGCCGCCGCGGCCAAACCGCGCCTTCACCGCCTGCACAAAATCCAGGTCCGGCCCCTTGCGCCATTCGCCGCCGCGGGCCGTGGTGGCGCCGTAGGGGATGGCGTAATAGCTCTCGAAGCCGCGGAAATGATCGATGCGCACCGTGTCGAACAGCGTGAAGGAGGATTCCAGCCGCTGCAGCCACCAGGCGTAGCCTGTTTCTTTCAGCACATCCCAGCGGTACAGCGGATTGCCCCACAGCTGGCCATCGGCGGAAAAGGCGTCCGGCGGGCAGCCCGCCACGTCGATGGGCAGCCCGTCTTCGTCCAACAGGAACAGCTCGGGACGGCTCCAGGTATCGGCGGAATCCAGCGCCACGTAGATGGGCGCGTCGCCAATGATGCCGATGCCCTTGCCGTTGGCATAGGCCTTGAGGGCCTTCCACTGGGTAAAAAACAGGTACTGCTCAAAGATATAATAGTCGATCTCCCCCGCCAGCGCCTTTTGGGCTTCGGCCAGAGCCTCGGGATGGCGCAGCCGCAGCGCCGCGGGCCACTGGGTCCAGGAACAGCCGCCCTGGCTGGCCTTTACCGCCATATAAAGGGCGTAGTCCTCCACCCAGTGGGCGTTCCGCGCGCGGAATTCCGCCAGGGCCGCCCCATCTGTGAACCGGGCAAAGGCCTTGTGCAGCAGCGGGGCGCGGTGCTCATACAGCGCCCCGTAATCCACCGTATGGTCGTCCGGCGCCCAGGCGGGCGCGGCGCATTCCTCCGGCGTCAGCAGCCCTTCGCCGCACAGCAGCTCCAGATCGATATAATAGGGGCTGCCCGCAAACGCGGAAAAGCTCTGGTAGGGGCTGTCGCCGTAACCGGTGGGGCCCAGAGGCAATACCTGCCAGCAGCTTTGCTTCGCCGCCGCCAGGAAATCCACCCATTCATACGCCACCCGGCCGAAGCTGCCGACGCCGTAGGGCGACGGCAGGCTGGAGACCGGCAGCAGCACACCACATTTCCGTTTCATCAGCCCTTCACCGCCCCGGCCACAACGCCTTCAATGATATATTTTTGGCACAGCAGGTAGAAGATGATGATGGGCAGTACCGTCAGCATGATGCACGCCATCATGGGGCCCATCTCCACACGGCCATAGCTGCCGCGGAAGTATTGGATCAGCATGGGGATGGTGCGGTATTTCTTGATGTCCAGCACCAGCGTGGGCAGCAGATAGTCGTTCCACACCCACATGGCCTCCAAGATCGCCACCGAGATCATCGTCGGCTTCAAGATCGGGAAGACGATGTGGAAATAGGTCTGGATGGGATTGCAGCCGTCGATCATGGCCGCTTCCTCAATTTCAATGGGGATGCCCTTCGCAAACCCGCAGAACATGAACACCGCCAGCCCGGCGCCGAAGCCCAGATAGATGATACAGATGTTCCACGGTGTGTTGAGTTTCAGCTGGTCCGCCGTCTGGCTGAGGGTGAACATCACCATCTGGAACGGCACCACCATGCTGAACACGCACAGGTAGTACATCATTTTCGACAGCACCGAGTTGACGCGCGTGATGTACCAGGCGCACATGGAGCAGCACAGCAGGATCAAGATCACCGAGCTGATGCTGATGAACGCCGAATAGCCGAAGCTCTGCAAAAAGCCCTTGGAGAGCACCGCGTTCACGTAGTTGGACAGGCCCGCAAAGGTGCTGGCCGTGGGCAGCTGGAACACGGTGGAGGTGCTGATGGCGGTCTCCACCTTGAAGGAGTTCGCCAGGATCATGAACACCGGATAGACGTACAGCAGCGAAAGCACGGTGAACAAGAGCGTCCAGACGATGCCGCCTTGTTTTTTCGCTTTGTTCATTGCTGCACCTCCTTGGAGCGGGTCGCTTTCAGCTGGATCAGCGCAATGGCGACCACCACCACGAAGAAGATGACGGCCTTCGCCTGGCCGATGCCCTTCCACTGCGGCCCGCTGCGGGCGTAGAAGGAATCGTAGATGTTCAGCGCCAGCATCTCGGACGCATGGTTGGGCTCGCCGCCCGTCAGCGACAGGTTTTGGTCAAACAGCTTGAAAGAGTTGGTCACCGTCAAAAACAGGCAGATGGTGATGGAGGGCATCACCATGGGCAGCTTGATGCGCCACAGCGCCTGCCAGGGCGTGGCGCCGTCGATGGACGCGGCCTCCAGCAGATCCGGCGAGACGTTTTGCAGCCCGGCGATGTAGATGATCATCATATAGCCCACCTGCTGCCAGGCCATCAAAATGACAAGGCCCCAAAAGGCGGCGGGGGTGTTCAGCTTCAGCAGCGGCTCGCCCACCAGGGACAGCACGCAGTTGATGAGGATCTGCCAGATGTAGCCCAGCACGATGCCGCCGA
>CATXYA010000414.1 GCA_958403605.1 uncultured Oscillospiraceae bacterium | reverse complement strand
TAGCTCATTTTTCTTGCCATTGGGTGCAGAATTTTTGTCCTTCCACGGAAAAAAAGTTGTGGAATCCGACTGAATGGCCCGGCGTGCTCTATATTTTTTCGGGCGCATATGCTAAAATGGTGCAAACAGAAGAGGGAGTTGATCGCATGGCGAACCTGCTGATCCTGGGCGCGGGCGGTTACGGGCGCACGGTGGCGGAGGCCGCCGCGGGCCAGTTCGACGAGATCTGTTTCCTGGACGACGGCGGCGCGGCACCCGGTGTGCTGGGCCCTTGCGCCGATTACCTGACGCATTGCGGACGCTTTGCCTATGCCTATCCGGCCTTCGGCAGCAACGACCTGCGGGGCACCTGGCTGCAAAAGCTCACCGAGGCGGGCTACCAGCTGCCGCGCATCATCCATCCCCGGGCCTACGTCAGCCCCTCCGCCAACGTGGAGGAGGGCGCCGCCGTCCTGGCGATGGCCTGCGTGGGCAGCCGCACCACTGTGCGGCGGGGCGCCGTCGTCAACATGGGCGCCATCGTGGACCACGACTGCACCGTCAGCTTCTGCGTGCATCTGGCGCCCGGCGCCATCGTCAAGGCGGGCAATCTGCTGGCGCCGATGACAAAGGTGGAATCCGGCCAGGTGGTGGAACGCGCGGCCTATTCTCTGTAACCTGAGCACTCGGCTCAAAACCGGAAGGAGTTTTTTCATGTCGACATTGCTGATCCTGGGCGCAGGCGGCCTGGGGCAAATGATCGGCGAGGTGGCCGCGGCCACCCGCCGGTGGGAACACATCGCCTTTTTGGACGACGCCGTGCACGGCCCCGACGTGGTGGGCCGCTGCGGCGATTATATCCTGTTAAAAGACCAGTACCCCGAGGCCGTGGCGGCTTTGGGGGACAACCGCCAGCGCCTGGGCTGGACCAAAAAGCTGTTGGCGGCGGGTTATGAGGTGCCCTGTATCATCGACCCCACCGCCGTGGTCAGCCCCTCGGCGGTGCTGGGGCCCGGCTGCCTGGTGCTGCAGAGCGCCATCGTCAACACCCACGCCGCGCTGGGCATGGCGTGCCTCGTCAATTCCGGCTCCATTGTGGACCACAACGCCGTGGTGGCGGACGGCGCCCACGTCAACCTGCAGACGGTGGTGAAGTCCTGGGCGCGGCTGGACAAATGCCGCCGCACCGAGGCGGGGGACGTGGTGTACGCCGCGCGCCGCCGCATCGACGGCGTGCAGGACCGCAATTTGGAGGATGCGCTGTTCGAGTTCAAACTGGGGGAAACGGCCAGCTACGTCAAGCCCTTCGGCTCCGGCCACATCAACGACACCTATGGCGTGTACATCGGCGAGGAGGGCGGCGAGACGCTGCGCTACGTCATCCAGCGCATCAATACCGAGGTGTTCAAAAAGCCCCGGGAGGTCATGGAGAACATCTTCGGCGTCACGGAATTTTTGCGCCGCAAAAGCTTGGAGCAGGGTGGCGACGCCGACCGCGAGACGTTGAATTACATCAAGACCCGCACGGGAGACAATTACTTCGAGGACGAGGACGGCGGGCCCTGGCGCTGCTACAACTTCATCCCGGATTCCGTGTGCATCGAATCCGTGCGCACGCCGGAGGATTTTTACAACTCCGCCAAAAGCTTCGGCGACTTTTTGTGCAAGCTGGGCGATTATCCCGCCGCGACATTGCACGAGACCATCGAAAAATTCCACGACACGCGCAAGCGCTACGCCGATTTCCTGCGCGCCCTGGAGCGGGACGTGAAAAACCGGGCCGCCGCCTGCGCGCCCGAGATCGCCTTCGCGCAGGCGCACCGTGACGACTGCCCGGTGCTGATGGACCTGCTGGAACAGGGACAGCTGCCCCTGCGCGTCACGCACAACGACACCAAGCTCAACAATGTGCTCTTCGACGAAAAGACGGGCCGCGCGCTGTGCGTCATCGACCTGGACACCATCATGCCCGGCCTGGCGCTCAATGATTACGGCGATTCCATCCGCTTCGGCGCCTCCACGGCCGCCGAGGACGAGCCGGATCTCGACAAAGTGCACTTTGACCTGGAACTGTTTGAAGCCTACACAAAAGGCTATCTGGAGGCCGCGGGCGGCGTGCTGACGGAGAAGGAAAAGGAATATCTGCCCTGGGGCGCCAAGCTGATGACGCTGGAATGCGGCATCCGCTTTTTGACGGACTATCTGCAGGGCGACACCTATTTCAAGGTGTCCCGGCCCCTGCAGAACCTGGAGCGCGCGCGCACCCAGTTCAAGCTGGTGGCGGACATGGAAGCCGCCTGGGACCAGATGAACGCCATCGTCAAAAAATACTGCTGAAGGAAGAAGGAACAACATCCCATGCATCTTGAAACAAAATGCCTGCACGAGGGCTACAAGCCCGGCAACGGCGAGCCCAAGGCCCTGCCCATCTACCAAAGCACCACTTATACGTATGATTCCACCGAGCACATCGGCAAGCTGTTCGACCTGACGGCGGACGGGCACATGTACTCCCGCATCTCCAACCGCACGGTGGGGTGCGTGGAGGAAGGGGTCGCGGCCCTGGGGGGCGGGCTGTGCACCACCTCCGGCCAGGCGGCCAGCCTGCTGTCCATCCTCAACATCTGCACGGCGGGCGATCATTTTGTCTCCGCCTCCACCATTTACGGCGGCACGGTGAACCTGTTCGCCGTCACGCTGAAAAAATTCGGCGTGGAATGCACCTTCGTGGACGCGGACGCCTCAGAGGAAGAGCTGCAGAAGGCCTTTCGCTCCAACACCAAAGCGGTCTTCGGCGAAACCATCGCCAACCCGGCCAT
>CATXYA010000413.1 GCA_958403605.1 uncultured Oscillospiraceae bacterium | reverse complement strand
AAAGAACCAAAGAGGGACCAGGGGGCATTGCGAGGCCCCCTGGCGACCCCCACGCTAAATAAGGTGGGCTCCGCGGGCACGCTCACTAACAGCACTTGGCACCATAACGTTCGCTCAATGCTGCGCATTGGCCCGCAGGGCCGAATTTCAAAATGGGGACTTGCATCCCCAAGCCCCTCTGAAAGGCATGGTTGCTTTCCTTCTGCTTCGCTTTTTACTAAGTTGATGACATTGCCTCTGCGCGCAAGGGGGGAGCCCCGAAAAGGCCGCCCGCGCGCAAAGATATTATTATTGTACCAGCCTTGCGCCCGAAAATCAAATTCCTGGGGAAGGGGTTGACAAGCGGCGGGGCCATGGTTATAATGAACATTGTTCACATTGAAGGAGGCGAGGCGGTTGAAGGAAGCGGCGACATCCCGGGAGGCCGTGCTGGCGGTGGCTTACGAGCTGGCGATGGCGGGCGGCCTGGGCGCGGTGAATGTGCGGGCCGTGGCCGCGGGCTGCGGCGTGGCGGTGGGCACGGTGTACCACTATTACCCCTCGAAGGCGGCGCTGTGCACCGCGGTGGCCAGCGAATTTTGGCGCCAGGCGGTACACGGGGCGGGACACTGGCAACAGGGCGACTGCTTTGCCGATGCCTGCGCCCATTTGACGCAGGTGCTGGCCGCGCATCTGGGGCAATTCGAGACGGGCTTCGTGCGCGCGCTGGAAACGGGGGACGCGGCGGAACGCCAGGCGGGCAAGGCGCTGGAGGCCCAGTATTTCGGGCACATCCACGCGGGGCTGCTGGCGGTGCTGGCGCGGGACCCGCGGGTGGACCCGGCGCTGTGGATGGACGATTTTTCACAAGAGGATGCGGTGCGCTTTTTCTGGGCGGCCATCCTGGGCGCGGCCCGCACGGGCGCGCCCGGCGGCGGCTTCATCGGCCGGGCGGCGGCGCGCATGCTCTATCAAAAGGAGGAAGGATAATGCAGGCGATCATGGAGACGGGCTTCGACGTGGTGTATCTGGCCACGGTCATCACCCTGGGTATTTTGATGCTGCGCCGGGCCAAGGGCGACGCGGGGCAGCGGATGTTTGGCTGGATGGCGGTGATCCTGGGCTGCGGCGACGCGTTCCATCTGGTGCCGCGCGCCTACGCGCTGTGCACCGACGGGCTGGCGGCCCACACCGCCGCGCTGGGCGCAGGCAAGCTGATCACATCCATCACGATGACGGTATTTTACATTCTGCTGTACCACATTGGCCGGCGGCGCTACCGGCTGGGCGCGGCCAAGGGGCTGACATGGACGGTGTACGCGCTGGCGGCGGTGCGCGTGGCGCTGTGCCTGGCGCCGCAGAACCGCTGGCTGAGCCCGGACGCGCCGCTGTCCTGGGGCATTTTGCGCAACCTGCCCTTCGCGGCCATGGGCGTGGTGGTGATCGTGCTCTTCTACCGGGGCGCCAAGCGCACGGGCGACAAGGCCTTCCGCTGGATGTGGCTGGCCGTGACGCTGAGCTTCGGCTTCTACATCCCGGTGGTGCTGTGGGCAGACGCCGTGCCCCTGGTGGGCATGCTGATGATCCCCAAGACCTGCGCCTACGTGTGGGTGGTGGCCATGGGCTTTTTGGACGGCAGGAAGAAAGGAGCGGCACAATGAAAACTTATGTGGATACGGCCTTCGGCTATGCCCTGGCGGCCATGGCGGGCGGCGTCTTTTACCGCGAGTTCACGAAATTCAACGGCTTTACGGGCCGCACCAGCTTAGGGCTGGTGCACACGCACCTGTTTTTGCTGGGCATGGTGTTTTTTCTGCTGGCGGCGCTGCTGGCAAAGCAGGTGCCCCTGCAGGGGCAGAAGCAGGCCAAGGCCTTTTACGTGCTTTATAATGTGGGCGCGTGCATGACCGCCGTGATGCTGCTGGTGCGCGGCGTGTGCCAGGTGCTGGGCGCGCCCCTGTCGAAGGGGCTGGACGCGGCCATTTCCGGCGCGGCGGGCATAGGGCACATTCTGCTGGGCACGGGGCTGGTGCTGTTTTTCCTGGCGCTGAAAAAAGCCGTGGCGGCCGCGGAGGCGCGGGTGTAGACCGGCGATCAAAATACGCGGGCGGAGCGGCCGGGGAGGCGGCTTCGCCCGCGTGTTTTTTTGTAGAGGTGGGGGAGGGCGGGAATGGGCAGGCCTGTTGAGCGCCCCCTTTTGCATGGGGGGACGTTTGTGGGCGCCCCCTCATCCGTCAGCCGCGCAGCGGCTGACGGATGAGGGGGCGCGCGGAGGCGCTGCCCATACTGCGGGGCTTGGGGCGAAGCCCCATTCGAGAGCCGTGGGCGGCGGAACGCCGCCGACCTTTCTTCCGCGGCGGCAGCGCCAAAGAGGCGGCCGATGGCCGCCCCTACGGGATGGGCGGGAATGGGCAAGCTGTTGAGCACCCCCTTTTGCATGAGGGGGCGCGCTGCGGCGCTGCCCATACTGCGGGGCTTGGGGCGAAGCCCCATTCGGGAGCCGCGGGCGGCGGAACGCCGCCGACCTTTCTTCCGCGGCGGCGCCAAAGAGGCGACACAATGGCCGCCCCTACGGACCGATCAAAAAAAGGCGCAGCCGTTTGGCTGCGCCTTTTTTGATTGCGGGAACTTACTCCTCGTCGGGAGCGTAGAGCTTCGCCAGCTTGTTGAGGTAGGCGTAACGGTCCTTGGAGGCCTGGGCCGCTTTGTCGAACAGCTCGGCGGCGCGCTCCGGGAAGGCGCGCTCCAGGCGGCTGTAGCGGGTCTCGGACTCGATGAACTCGTTGTCGTCTGCGGTGGGAGGCTTGGAATCCATCGTGA
>CATXYA010000412.1 GCA_958403605.1 uncultured Oscillospiraceae bacterium | reverse complement strand
GCCAGGGCCGTCAGCAGCGCCGAGGCCCGGCGTCCGGCACACCGCTTGTTCACACAGGTCTCAGCGGCAGGCGATGGCTTCAATTTCCACCCGCGCGCCCTTGGGCAGGTCCTTCACGGCAAACGCGGCCCGCGCCGGGCACACGCCGGTGAAAAATTCGGCGTACACCTCGTTCATGGGGGCGAAATCGTTCATGTCCGCCAGCAGGACGGTGGTCTTCACCACATCGTCCATGGCGAGGCCCGCGGCCTCCAAAATGGCGGCGATGTTGGCCAGCGATTGGCGCGTCTGGGCGCGCACGTCCTCCCCGGCGAAGGCGCCGGTGGCGGGGTCGAGGGGCAGCTGCCCGGACACGAACACCAGCCCGCCCGCCTCCACGGCCTGGGAATAAGGGCCGATGGCGCCGGGGGCTTTGTCGGTGGCAATGGCTTTTTTCACAGCAAGATCCTCCCTTTTTAAGCGTTGAACACGTATTTGTCCAGGCGGTCGAAGGCCTCCTGCACGCGGGACAAAGGCAGCGCCAGGTTCATGCGGATGGCGCAGGGGCCGTGGAACATGCGGCCGTCCTGCCAGGCCACGCCCACGTCCCAGCCCGCCTGCTGCACCTCGTCGATGGTCTTGCCGTGGGCGGCGCACCATGCGGTGCAGTCCAAAAACAGCATGTAGGTGCCCTGGGGCTTCGAGACATTCACGCCCTGGAAATGGGTCTTGATGTAGTCGCAGGCGTAGTCGATGTTCTGCGTCAGCACCTGGCACAACTCATCCACCCACTGATAGCCCTCGGGCTGGTAGGCGCCAATGAGCGCGTGCATGGACAGCACGTTCATGGAATTGTAGTGGCATTT
The DNA here is from genome assembly GCA_958403605.1 of uncultured Oscillospiraceae bacterium. Classification (GTDB taxonomy): domain Bacteria; phylum Bacillota; class Clostridia; order Oscillospirales; family Ruminococcaceae; genus Ruthenibacterium. The sequence goes on along the minus strand of CATXYA010000412.1, from coordinate 1,963 downwards.
GCCCGCCTGGGCGTCGATGCGGTCCCGCAGGTACTGGTTGTAGATGATGTGGTACGAGCCCACCAGGCCCGCCAGGTTGAAGGTCTTGCTGGGGGCGTACACGGCCACGGTGCGCTGGCGCGCGTCCTCGCTCACCGATTGGGTGGGGATGTGCTTGTGGCCGGAGAGCAGAATGTCCGACCAGATCTCGTCGGAGATGACCAGGCAGTCGTATTTCTGGTACAGCGCCATGGCCTTTTCCAGCTCCCAGCGCTCCCACACGCGGCCGCAGGGGTTGTGGGGCGAGCAGAACACCGCCGCATGGATCTTATGGTCCCGCAGTTTTTGCTCCATATCCTCAAAATCCATGCGCCAGACACCGTTTTCGTCCAATTTCAGCGGGCTGTGCACGATCTTGCGGCCATTGTTCTCGATGCAGCTTGTAAAGCCGATATAAGTGGGGCTGTGCAGCAGCACGGGGTCGCCGGGGGCAGTGAAGGAATCCAGGGCCGAGATGACGCCGCCCAGGACGCCGTTTTCATAGCCGATGTGCTCCGCCGTCAGGCCGGTGACGCCGTTGCGTCGCTCATGCCAGCGGATGATGGCGTCAAAATACTCCTGCGTGGGGAAAAAGTAGCCGTAGGCCGGGTGCTGGGCGCGGGCGATGATGGCCGCGGGGATGGTGGGCACGGTGGGGAAGTTCATGTCCGCCACCCACATGGGGATGGCGTCGAAGCCCTCCTTGGGGGCGCCGGGGGTGAAGCCGGGCCTGCCGCCCAGGCCGTCCACTGCCAGGGCATCCTTGCCGTGGCGGTCCAGGATGCTGGTAAAATCGTATTTCATGTTTTCCGCTCCTTTGTCGGGCGGCGTGGGGCCGCCGTTTTTTTGACATCCAACCTCATTATAGCCCCGCGGCGGCCAAAAAAGAAGATGCCAACGGGAAAAAAGGGCGCCGGTCATCAGACCGGCGCCCTTTGCGCGCCGCTGCGCGCGAAAGAAAGGGGAGGAAAGGGGATGGCTGGATCAGGTGGAGCTGGCCGCCGCGTTGTAGGCCGCGACAAGGCGGCTCCAGGTGGCGCTGCCGACGATGCCGTCGATCTTCAGGCCCTGCGCGGCCTGAAATTCCATGACGGCCTGTTTGGTGCCGGAGCCGAAGATGCCGTCCACCTTCAGCACGTTGCGCCCGCGCACGCCGTTGAGATAGCTCTGGATAAAGCGCACGTTGTCGCCGGAAGCGCCCTGCTGCAGCACGTAACCGGGATAGGGCGTCACCACGGCCGGGTGTCCGCCCGCGGCCACGGCATTGCGCACGCGCACGATGGCGGCCCAGGTGGCGGGGCCGATGAGGCCGTCGGCGGAAAGGCCGAACTGCCGCTGGAAGCGGCGGGTGGCGGCGGTGGTGTTGTCACCGTACTTGCCGTCCACCGTCTGCTGCTGGATGGCCGTGTAGGCCAGGCCGATCTCATTCAGATAGCGCTGCATCAGGGCCACGTCCTGGCTGCTTTGGCCGGGGCGCAGCACGATGCCGGGGTAGGTGTCGGCGCTGCTGTTGAACGTCGCCATGTGCTCGTTCACCAGGGCGTTCCACGTGGCGGCACCCACGATGCCGTCGGGCTTCAGCCCGGCGTGGGCCTGGTAGACCTGCACGGCCTGCTGCGTGCCGGAGCCGAACTTGCCGTCGACGCCGGTGGGCCGCAGGGCCGGGTTGCGGGTCGCCAGCTCACTGATGTATTTCTGCACGCGGGCGACCTCGCTGCCGGAAGATCCCGAGCGCAGTAAATGGCCGGGATAAACGGGACTTGTTGTTGCCATAAGTAAAAACCTCCTTTGACCCCAAGCTATGCACCCGGGGGAGCCGGTGTGCGCTGGGCCAAAGGAGGCGTTTTTTACTTATTGCAGCCCTGGGCGCCGCTTTTCCGCGATTTTCAGCAAAGCGTACAACAAAGCGGTGTCAATGGGCAGCTTGATCAAATTTTTGATGAGG
>CATXYA010000411.1 GCA_958403605.1 uncultured Oscillospiraceae bacterium | reverse complement strand
CCAAATTGGCCTGGATGCGCATGCTCTCCTCCGGGCCCATAAAGATGCGGTGCCCGTCCAAATGGGAGGCAAAGGTGACGCCCTCCTCGGTGATCTTGCGCAGCTTGGACAAGCTGAACACCTGAAAGCCGCCGCTGTCCGTGAGAATGGGGCCGTCCCAGCGGGTGAACTTGTGCAGGCCGCCCAATTTGGCCACACTGGCGTCGCCCGGGCGCAGATGCAAATGATAAGTATTGCACAGCATGACCTGGCAGTGATTATCCTTGAGATCGAAGGCGGACAGCCCGCCCTTGATGGCACCGGCGGTCGCCACATTCATAAAGGCGGGCGTTTGCACGGTGCCGTGCACCGTCTCGAAAACGCCCCGGCGCGCGGCGCCTTCCGTGCGGATCAATTGAACCATAAAAATCCCTTCCATCTTTCAAAAAGCAAGAAACAAGCGGTGCTGCAGACGATCTTCAGCACCGCTCTCTGAATGGTTATTATATCGGCCCTGTGCCCAAAAGTCAATTCCAATCACGGTTCCGGACGCTTTTTGGGGGGAGGGTCCTCTAAAAGTGTCCCTTCCCCGCCCATGAGCGCCGTCAAATCGACGATCCGCTCTAAGGGGAACGGAGGCTGTGCCAAAGGCTTCAGGGCGATGGACAGCAGTTTCATGGGGTTGTCGTCAGCGGCGCTGCGGTTGGAACTGAGTTTGCCGCAGCGCCGGCAGCGGTGGATGACCGCCCATTCGCCGCCCTTGCGCACCCATACGCCGATGGGCTCCATCACGCCGCCGCATTCCGACAGCCGGTCTCCGGGTTCTTCGTCCACATGAAGGCTGCAAAGGCAGTTGGGACAATGATTGCGGTGGTCGCTGCCTGCTCCGGCAGAAACGACCAGCCGTCCGCACACGGTACAGGTAAAGCTGTCTTTGCACGCGTGCGTTTGATAGTATCCTTTTTCATAGCGGATGCGTTTATTTTCTCGATTCATTATGATCCTCTCCAAAAAGTGATGTTTTATCCTTTGGGGAGGTTTTCCGAGCGAAATTGTCAGCAAACCTCCCGGTCTGCCACAATCTCCTGATTTTTCGGATGCTTCATAAAACAAAGTCTCTCTTTCTCGTTCTCAGATTGGCAGGAACGCCGTCCTGCCTTTTTTGATTGTATCACAGTGGGCAATCATTTGACAAGAAAAATCGGGGCACGGCTGCCGCGCCGTGCCCCGAGCTTCTTTTACTTTTTGAATATCAACACCGAAGACGCTCAGCGGCGGATGCCGAACGCGCCGAACCCCGGATACACGGCGTCCGCGCCCAGCGTTTCCTCAATGCGCAGCAGCTGGTTGTACTTCGCCACGCGCTCGCTGCGGCTGGGCGCGCCGGTCTTGATCTGGCAGGTGTTCAGCGCCACGGCCAAATCGGCGATGGTGGTGTCCTCCGTCTCGCCGGAGCGGTGGGACGTGATGGCGGCATACCCCGCCTTGTGGGCCATTTTGATGGCCTCCAATGTCTCGGAGACCGAGCCGATCTGGTTCAGCTTGATGAGGATGGAGTTCCCGCAGCCCAGGCGGATGCCCTTGGCGAGCCGCTGGGTGTTGGTGACGAACAGATCGTCCCCCACCAGCTGCACTGTGCCGCCCAGCTCCTGCGTCAGCAGCTGCCAGCCCTCCCAGTCCTCCTCGTCCAGTCCGTCCTCCAAAGAATAGATGGGGTATCGTTCACAGAGCGTTTTCCAGTGGGTCACCAGTTCGGCGGAGGTATACTGTTTGCCGCTCTTGGGCAGCAGATATTCGCCCTTTTTGCCGCTCTTCCACTCGCTGGCCGCGGCATCCATTGCTAAGACAAAATCCTTTCCCGGCTCATATCCGGCCCGGTGCACCGCCTCCAAGATCACCTGAATGGCCTCTTCATCGCTGGCGAGGTCGGGGGCAAAGCCGCCCTCATCGCCCACGGCAGTCGCCAGGCCCTTGCTTTTCAAAAGCGCCGCCAACGTGTGGAACACCTCGGTGCACCACCGCAGGCCCTCGTGGAAGCTGGCAGCCCCGGCGGGCATGATCATAAATTCCTGCACGTCCACTGTATTGGCCGCATGTGCGCCGCCGTTGAGGATATTCATCATCGGCACCGGCAGGCGGTTGCCGTTGACGCCGCCCAGAAAACGGTACAGCGGAATCCCCAGCGCCTGTGCCGCCGCCCGGGCACAGGCAATGGACACCGCCAAAATCGCATTGGCCCCCAGCCGCGATTTATCCGCGGTGCCGTCGGCGGCGATCATGGCGCGGTCCACGGCGTAGAGGTCGGAAGCGTCCATCCCGGTGACGGTCTGGCACAGCACTGTGTTGATATTCTGCACGGCAAGGGAAACGCCCTTGCCGCCGAATCGGCCCGGGTCGCCGTCACGCAGCTCCAGCGCCTCAAATTCGCCGGTGGAGGCGCCGCTGGGGGCTGCGCCCAGGCCGACGGCACCGCCTGCCAGCAGCACCTGCGCCTCTACCGTGGGATTGCCGCGGGAATCGATGATCTCGCGTCCAGTCACCCGTTTGATCAAAAGTTGATCGTTCAAAGCCTTCGCATCCTTTCTATCTTGCGCCGCGCGTCAAACGGGCGGCGGTGTGGTGGTTTTTGTCAGCAACAAAAGTTAGCATAAGCTAACCTCCTTAACTATAAACGATTTCTCCGCAAAAAACAAGCCCTCCTTTCAGCGGTCCTGCGAAAAGCAGCCGGGGATGTTGCGTCAAGAGTTGACCGGCCCTCTCACTTTATGCGGCACAGGTATTGGGCTTGTAGGATTGTCAAACATGATGGACAAGGAAAGTAGAAAGGAAGATGCGGGGAG
>CATXYA010000410.1 GCA_958403605.1 uncultured Oscillospiraceae bacterium | reverse complement strand
GGGGCCACAGGCGGACGCTGGCTGCGTTCTCGGGCTCGGCTGGCGCCAGCCAGCCATCGCCCTGCGGCCTTGCCATCCTCCGCCTGTGACGCCGTCTGGGTCCTGCGGAGTTTTCAGCCGCGCGGCGGTGTCTGCGGCAAGGCAGACGACGCAGTTTGTCCGGCTGCCGCCGGCCATTTCGCCTGACAGCGAAACCACTGCGTGCGGTTGGCCGCTGCGCGGCCATTTGCTCATACCCAAAAGCCGTATCCGGCTTTCGGGGCCCGTATGAGCAAACCCCGCAGCTTTCCTGACGGAACGCGAGGAGGATAACGCAGCCGCAGGCATTGCCGCGTGCCTGAAAGCCGCTGTTCCCTTTGTACACTGATACTATTGAAAGAGGAGGATCGGCGATGACGACGGTCTATTTTGTCCGGCATGCGCAGCCCAATATCGAAAACCATACGGACGCGGCACGGGAGCTGACGGAAAAGGGGCTGCGGGACAGGCTGCTGGTGGAAGCATACCTGCGCCCAGAGGCTATCGATGCGGTGCTGTCCAGCCCCTACCGCCGGGCGGTGGATACCGTCCGTCCCATCGCGGAGCGCCGCGGCCTTGCCATCGAATTGGTGGACGATTTTCGGGAGCGGAAGGTGGGCCCGGGCTGGATCGAGGATTTCGGCAGTTTCACCCGGCGGCAGTGGGAGGATCTTTCCTACAAGCTTCCCGGCGGGGAAAGCCTCGGGGAGGTGCAGGCGCGCAACCTGCGCGCGCTGGAAGACGTGCTGACCGCCCACGGGAGCGAGACCGTCGTGATCGGCACCCACGGCACGGCCCTGAGCACGATCATCAACGCCTATGAACCAACGTTCGGCTATGCGCAGTTTGAGGAGATCAAAAATTTGATGCCCTGGCTGGTGAAATTCACGTTTGACGGCACGGCGGCGCACGTGATCGAAAAGATCGATGTTTTTAATTAAAGCGGCAGAGAAAAAACAACAACGCCCGGCAGTTCTGCTTGAACTGCCGGGCGTTGTTGAAAGAAAACGTATTTGGCGGTAATACACGAACGTCACTTTTTTGAATCTGCGTTGCCGGGAAGGAACCGGGAGGTAAACAGGGCCCAAAGGAACATCAGCCCGGCGGCTGCCGCCAAAACCAAGCAGTAGCGCAGTAAGGATACCTCCCCGGTCACAACATTTTTGAGAAACAACAGCGCAAGGATGCAAGTATACAGCAAGGTATCATAAAAGAGGTAGCTGCCCTTCACATTGCCCCGGATGCAGTGCTTTTCGGCAAAATTAGAAACGAGCGCGTCTAAAAAGAATAAACTCATACAGCGCCCCCTTTCCGATTTTAGAACACCTTCCAACTTCATGTTAGCGCACCAAAACAGAAAAGTAAACCGGCAAAAGCAATAAAGATTTTTGAGCGCTTTAGTCATCTTGAAAAACTGTTTTGAGTATAGCATTATCAAACAGCCAAAACTTGACCTTTATACCCTTTGCCGCACCTCAAAAGCGATCATATATACTGCCAGCAATAAGAAGCAGGAGATCAAAAGAGCGCTGCACCGCTCAAACCCGTGAAGAAAACCGCAGCGGACCAAACCGGCCAGGACGATGCCGGCTGCCAGGTAGCCCACCGCTGTCCAGCCAACGACAGAAAAATCACGTGCCCACAGTTTCCCCGATATAAAGAACCAGCAGAGAATACAGAGCAAGGCAGCAATGAGCGCATAGGCCAGCCATTTCGGCGGGGCCAGCATTTCCAGCAGATTTTCCAGCAGCATGGGCAGCGGATACCAGTTAAGCGCAACCAAAAGCACTCCATACCCCAGTCCCAAGAGGATGGTGCGCTTCTGTGCGGGAAAGGCCCGGCGCAAAAAATCGGTGATATGCTCCATCTCTGAACGAACCTCCTGAAGAACCGCTCTTTATTGACAACGGCCGGCAACGTTCACCCATTTACATCGTTCAGATCAAAATCCTCCGGCGTCAGCAGGGAGAGGTTGGCCGCGGGATCTTTGGCTGCGCGGCGGCTTTGGGCCAGGATGGCCTCCTCGATCTTGTTGCGGGCCAGGCGGCCGTTGCCGGCGTCGCGGGCGCGGGACAGCTGCACCGCGTTGAAATAGGCCAGCAGGGGCGTGTCGCACCGCTCGTCCAGCACATAGCCCTTGCTTTTGGCCTGGATGCGCGCGATGGCCAGCAGCTCTTCACCAGTGTAATCGGGGAATTCGATGACGTTGGGGAAGCGGCTTTTCAAACCGCTGTTGGCCGTCAAAAACTGCTGCATCTCCTTGGTATACCCCGCCAGGATCACGATCAGGTCGTCCCGGTGGTCCTCCATGCCCTTCACGAGCGTGTCGATGGCCTCTAAGCCGAAGCTGTCGTCCTTGCCGCGGTACAGGCTGTATGCCTCGTCCACGAAGAGCACGCCGCCCAGCGCCGAGCGGATCACCTGCGTGGTGAGCGGCGCGGTGTGACCCACGTACTTGCCCACCAGGTCCGCCCGGGTCACCTCCACCAGCTGGCCGCCCGCCAGCACGCCGATGGCTTTCAGATATTTGCCCACCAGCCGGGCGATGGTCGTCTTGCCCGTGCCGGGATTGCCGGTGAAGATCATATGCATGGAGACGCTGGCCGTTTTTAAACCTGCGGCCTTGCGGCGCTTCTGCACGGCGTAGTTTTCCTCGAGGCTGAGCACGTACTGCTTGATCTCCGCGAGGCCTACGATGGTGTCCAGCTCCGCCTTGACGGCGTCCACGTCGCCCCGGTAAGCGGCGGGCAGATACGACGCCAGCGGCTGGGGCCCGGCGCCGAAATCCAGCGTCAGTGCGCCG
>CATXYA010000409.1 GCA_958403605.1 uncultured Oscillospiraceae bacterium | reverse complement strand
CGTGTGCGCAAGGCGGGCTGGCGTATCCTGTGGACGCCCTACGCCGAGCTGTATCACTATGAGAGCAAAAGCCGCGGCCTCGACACCAAGGGCGAGGCCAAGGCTCGTTTTGAGGGCGAGCGCCAGCGGCTGGAAGGGCGCTGGGGCCGCGCGGCGCTGACACACGACCCCGCGTATAACCCCAATCTGACCCTGGACCGGGAGGACTTTTCCGAGAGCGACGTCCTGCCGAAATACGCGCTGCCATGCGGGAAACGCTGATGCTGCGCGCGGAAAAGCGCGCCTTCCGCACCCGCGCCAAAGCGCTGGCCGCCGCCATTTCCCCCGCGGAGAACGCCGCCGCTTCGGCAGCGCTGTGCGGCCACCTGGCGCGGCTGCCTGCATTTGCCGCCGCCAAAACGGTGTGCTGCTTTGTGGGCCTGCCGGACGAGCCGGACACGCGGCCCTTTCTGGAAGCGGTGCTGGCGGCGGGCAAAACGCTGTGCCTGCCCCGGGTGCGGGGAAAAGGCGAGATGGATCTTTGCACCGTTGCCAGCTTGGCGGGCCTGGTGCCCGGCACCTTCGGCATTTTAGAGCCGCCGCCGGAGGCCCCCATCCTGCCGCCGGAGGCCATCGATTTGTGCGTAGTGCCGTGCCTGGCGGGTGCGCCGGACGGGCACCGGCTGGGCCGCGGCGGGGGCTATTATGACCGGCTGCTGCCGCGCCTGCGCCCGGACGCCGCGGCGGTGCTGGTCTGCCGGAAGGCGCTGCTGTTCCCCTGGCTGCCCGCCGGGGAAGAGGACGCCGTGTGTACCCAGGTGGTGACGGAGGAAGGAGCTTTGCCATGAACCGAAAGATCGCCGTGCTCTGTGCGGCGCTGGTGCTGGCCCTGACGGTGGCCGGCACGGGCTGCTGGCGTCTGTCCGCTTCGCCGGAAAGCGTGCCCGCGGACGCCCCGGCGGCCAGTGTGCCCGATGCGGACAGCCAGTCCTCCGCCGTCTCTTCAATGTCTCAAAGCCTCCCGGCGGCGGAGGCTTCTTCGGCGCTTGCCGTCTCAGCCCCGGCGGAAAGAATACCGCCTGAAACGGAAGCGGACGCGGCCGCCGAGCTGCTGGCGCAGCTGACGCTGGAGGAAAAGGTGGGCCAGCTGTTTTTGGCCCGCACTCCCAACCCCGGCGACGCGGCTCCCGCCGTGTGCCCGGGCGGCTATCTGCTGTTCGCCAAGGATTTCGGCACCCGCACCGCGGAAGAGGTGCGCGCCGCCATTGCCGAACTGCAGGCCGGAGCCAAGACGCCGCTGCTGATCGCGGTGGATGAAGAGGGCGGCGGCGTGGTGCGCGCCAGCAGCGATCCCAACCTGCGGGCCGAACCGTTCCCCTCGCCCCAGCAGCTGTACGCCGCGGGCGGCATGGAGGCCGTGGAGGCCGACACGGCGGAGAAAGCCCGGTTTTTGAAAGACCTGGGCGTCAACGTTAATATGGCGCCTGTTTGCGATGTGCCGCAAGGCCCCGGCGATTTCATCTATTCCCGCACCTTCGGCGGCGACGCGGCGGCCACCGGGATCTATGTGGACCGGGTGGTGCGGCAGATGGAGCAGCAGCAGCTGGGCAGCGTGCTCAAGCATTTTCCCGGCTATGGCCCCAATCCCGACACCCACACGGGCTCAACTTACGACGAGCGGCCCTTTGCGGCGTTTGCGGAGGCGGACCTGGTGCCCTTTGCGGCGGGCATCGACGCCGGGGCGGACTGTGTGCTCATGTCCCACAACGTGATGGCTTGTGTGGACCCGGTCAACCCGGCCTCGCTGTCCGCGGGCGTACACAATCTGCTGCGCAACAGGCTGCACTTCGACGGCGTCATCGTCACGGACGATCTGGGCATGGGCGCCATCCTGGCGCACTACACGCCCGAACAGGCGGCGGTAGCCGCCGTGCTGGCGGGCAACGACCTGCTTTGTACGCCCGATTGGCAGCAGGGCATGGCGGCGGTGCTGCAGGCCGTGGAGCGCGGCGTGCTGGACGAAGCGCAGATCGACGAGGCCGCGGCCCGCGTGCTGGCCTGGAAAGAGGAATTGGGCCTGCTGGGTTAGCGGAAGATTGGGCCGGATGATAAAAATGAGCCGGAAGGGACGATGAAAATGGCGTATCTACAAGAGATCGAACGGTTTCAGCCCGCCAATGAGCAGGAAGCGGCCGATCAGACGGCGATTTTGGCTTATCTCAAGCAGCAGGGCGATCATGCACTGCTGCGGGAGGATGCCATTGCGCACATCACCAGTTCCGGCTTTATCATGGACCGGCACTTGGACAAGGTGCTGCTGGTCCACCACAATATCCGCAGGACGTGGGCCTGGACGGGCGGTCACGCCGACGGCGACCCGGATCTGCTCCATGTCGCGCTGAAAGAGGCCCGCGAGGAGACCGGGGCCGCTGCGCTCACGCCGTTGTCGCGCGAAATCGCATCGCTGGATCTTCTTCCCGTGCTCGCGCACCGGCGAAAGGGCTGCTATGTGAACGCGCATCTGCACTTGTCCGTGGCCTATCTGCTGATCGGCGATGAGCGGGAAGCGGTGCGGCCCCGCCTTGCGGAAAATACCGCGGTCGCCTGGTTTCCCACCAGCTATTTTACCAGCGAGCATTTCGATCCCTTTGACGTTTATTTGTACAACAAGCTGATCGCAAGGGCACGGACGCTGCGCTGATTTTCGCTTTTGTCCAGGGAGAAGGAAAGGCCCGTGCGCGCCCCCTCATCCGCCCCTGAGGGGGCACCTTCCCCCACCGGGGGAAGGCAATTGTTTTTCCTTGCTTTCGCGGAAAAACAACGTAGCTGTACGCTTACTTAAAGAT